>NZ_ALIY01000239.1:0-14403 GCF_000283035.1 Actinomyces sp. ICM58 | reverse complement strand
GGGGGCGCTGGCCTGCTCGGCGGGAGCAACGTCGGCGGGAGCGGCGTCAGCGCCGGGCACGAGGCCGGAGATGTCCTCCCCGGGCTCACCGACGATGATGAGCGGATCCTTCACGGGGACCTCGTCGCCCTCCTCCCACAGGAGCTTGAGGACGGTGCCAGCGGCGGTGGAGGGAACCTCCATCGTCGACTTGTCCGTTTCGATGGACGCGAGGGTCTGGTCGACGGCGACGGTGTCGCCTTCGGCGATCATCCACTCGACGATGATGCACGACTCAACAGAGTTGCCCAGCTGGGGCATCACCACGATGGTGGCCATGTAATTCCTCCTAGACGATGCGCAGCTTCGTGCGCTCGGCCAATTCCTTGATGGATTCTTCGGGGATCTCATCGTCGGTGATGATTCCGGTGACCTGGTCGATCCCCATGAAGGTGACGAAGCCGGCTTCCCCGTACTTGGAGGAGTCTGCGAGCAGCCACGTCTCTTGTGCGCGTGTGCGCATGATAGAACCGACCTGTCCGCCCTCCACGAGTTGGGTGGTCAGGCCGCGATCAACGCTAAAACCGTCGGTTCCAAGGAACGCAACGCGCGCGTTGAAGTCATTGATGGCGCGCTCGGCGACCGGTCCCACGAGGGACTCGGACTCGGCGCGGAAGTGCCCACCCGTCAGCGTGATGTTCAGGTTCGGGTTGGAGCGGGCGTTGGCGAAGACGAGGACGGAGTTGGTCAGGACCTGGACTCCTCGCTTGCCGGTGAGGTACTTGACGATCAGGGCGCACGTAGTGCCAGCCTCGATCATGATCCGATCGTCGTCGTGGATCATGTCTGCGGCGGCCCGGGCGATGCGTTCCTTCTGATCCACGCGGTCGTTTTGACGCAGATGGATGTTACGGAAGGTGGTGGGGCGCGCCCCGCCGTGGGTGCGCACGAGGTAGCCCTGTTCATCGAGGGCCTTGAGGGAAGCCCGAACGGTTACGGGCGAGACTCCCAGGTCGGAGGCGAGCTGAGCGACGCTCACCTCACCCTCGCGGGCGAGGCGATCCAGGATGTAGTTCGTGCGTTCTTCTGCACGTCCCATGGGCTCACCTCCTCATGTCGAAGCGACAATCTTTGTCGCTTTCACTTTCGTTAAGGACAGAATAGTCATTTAAACGAAAGTATGCAACATCACGTGGCGGTGTCGCCCACCCGTGCACACCCCCCGAACGAACGTTCACCAAAGCGGCGGACGAAAGGCCTATTGGCCTGACATTTCGCGGATTAACGGCCGGGAGGGCGGTCCCACTCGGACCGCCCTCCCACTCGTCAACGCGACGACGCTTGGCACTCACGCCGCACGCTCAAACGAAAATGAAACGAAAGCGCACGTTACCGGGCACAAAAGCCCCGGCCTCGTACCGACGAGGTGTTTTACTCCCCAGGCATACGCACGCCCACCGTCAGCAGCAGGTTGCCGTACAGGCGCTGCTCCCCCGTCGCAACGATGATGCCGACGTTCTCGTCGCGCGCAGCATCGTAGAAGTCCCAGCGCGACAGCTCGCCGAACTCGACACCCGGCAGAGCCGCCCGGAACTCGTCGTGAATCGGAATCTCCACCGGATCAGCGTCGGGGGCGGGAGTCATAATCTCGGCGCGCTCGATCGGAATCGTCCGCTTGAGCACGTCAAGGACCTGACTGACGTCCAACAGACCCGGAGCCAGGTTGAGCGACACGAGTTCGCAGCGCGGGTTCACACCCGTCGTGTGCGGGTAGTTCGCGTCAGCCAGCAGGATCTTCGACCCGTGACCGGCCGCGGCCAGCGCGCGCAGGAACTGAGGGTGAGTCATAGGACCGTAGAGCATGAACATACCTTCCTTACAGGTGAGAACTGGCCCGGATGACCAGTTCGGGATCGATCACAATGTCTTGAGAGGGGCCGCCGTCCATCAGCGAGCGAACCAGCCGAACCGCCGTGCGTCCGAGGCGGTCGAAGGGCTGATGGATCGTCGTCAGCGGCGGCGCGTAGGAATCGGCCCCGTCGATGTCATCGAAACCGACGACCCGCACGTCGCGAGGAACCACTCCCCCGCACTCGTAGATGTAACGCATCGCGCCCAAAGCGAGCTGATCGTTCGCCGTCTGAATGCCCTGCGGCAAGCGGCCCGCCGCTCGCATCACGTCGTAGCCGTCGCGTGAATCCCACGAGTCGGGTTGCAGGATCACCGGGGTAATCCCGTAGGCCTCGCACGCCTGGACGTAACCACGGCGACGCATCTGCGCGTCCGACCAGCCGGAGGGGCCAGCGATGTGAACGACGTCGGTGAGCCCCTGCGCCAGCAGGTGCTCGGTCGCCAGTCGCGCCCCGCGCACGTTGTCCACCGCGACCGTCGAAATACCGTCAAGCCCCTGCTCGCTCGTCAGAACGAGGACCGTCGGGAAACGCTTCCCCGACTCGATCGCGACGTCGATCGTCGGATCCTGGCCCCCCAGGATGATGACGCCATCCACGTCGAAGGGCGCAAAATCGGAGCGCAACTGCCCGTCCGGCCCATACGCGTAGGACAGGGACACGTGATACCCGGCCTGCGCCGTGGCATTGAGGATCGACAGGAGCACCGTGCCGTGACCGTGGAACATGGGCGCGGCCAGCACGACCTGCAACACGTTCGTCCGCTTGGCCGCGAGCGCCCGCGCCGCGTAGTTGGGCACGTAGCCTAGCTCCTCGACGAGCTTGGCGATCCTCGCCCGCGTCTTCTCCGAGACTTCCGGGTCGCCGCGCACGACGCGAGAGACGGTGTTGGTGGACACGCCGGCCTTGCGCGCGATATCGGCCAGCGACACCTTCTTAGGCGCGGGTCGGCGTGTGGACATGAGTCGATGTGCTGGCTGCGATGACGGAGGCGCGGTCCTGGGGATCCAGGGCGCCGATGGTCTCGAGCTGGGCCAGGAGGGAACCGAAGGTCGAGGCCTCGATGGGGCCGCGCACGACGGTCACCCCCGCGATCTGAGCGGTCAGGTCGCACAGCAGGCGGTTGCGGGCGCCGCCGCCGACGAGGTTGAGCTGGTCGGGGGCCTTGCCCGTGGCCTCGGTCAGCTCGCCGATCCCCCGAGCGTAGCGGCGGGCGAAGGACTCGATGATGACGCGCACGTAGCCGGCCATCGAATCGGGGCGGGCGACCCCCTGGGCATCCAGGGCCTCGTCGATCTTGCGTTGCATGTCCCCGGGGCTCGCGAAGGCCTCGCCGTCCGGGTCGAAGACGCCGGGGGCCTCAGGCAGCTCGCGCGCCTGAGCGACGAGTTCGTCGGTGTCGGTGGGAGTGCCCTCGCGTTCCCACTGGCGCTGAATCTCCTGAAGGATCCACATGCCGGTGATGTTGAACAGGGGGCGCACTCCCCCGTCGGTGCGGCCCTCGTTGGTGATCCCCATGTCGAAGGCGACGTCGCTCATGAGGGGCTCGTCCTCGATCGCTCCGAGCACCGACCAGGAGCCGCAGGACAGGAAATACGCGCGCTTGCCCGCTTCGATGGGCAGGCCGTGGACGGCGCAGGCCGAGTCGTGGGCGCCGCCACGCACGACGGTGAGGGTCTCGAGGCCGGGCACCGTGCACGGGCCGACGACGGTGCGGTCGGCGGACAGCTCGCCGAACCAGCCGCGCGGGATGCCGAGGCGAGTGAAGACCTCGTCGTTGAAGTCGCCGCCGCCGGGGGTGAGCAGGCCGGACGTCGAGGCGATCGTGCGCGACCATCCGACGACCCCGGTGAGCCGGTAAGCAAAATAGTCGGGCAGGAAGAGCGCGGCGGCCACGCGGCTGGCGGCCTCGGGGTCCTCGCGCAGGTAGGCGAACAGCTGGTTCGCGGTGTTAATGGTCGCGGGCTGGTTGCCGGTCAGGTCGAAAAACTCGCGGTCCGCGATACGCTCGCGGAAAGCGTCAAGGGTGCGCGACGTGCGCTCATCACGGTAGGCGATGACGTCGCCGACGAGGCGTCCATCCTCGTCGAGGGGGGCCCAATCCACGCCCCACGTGTCGATCGAGACCGCGCGGGCGTCCGGGAACTGCTCGAGAGCCTTCATCAGGCCGTTGATCGTCTCGGCCTCCATCGTCGCCACGTCCCACGTCAGCGTCCCGTCCTCGCGGCGGCGGGCCTCGTGCTTGAAGCGGTGAATGTCCGTGACTTCCAGGCGGCCGTCAGTGAGAGTTCCGGCGAGAACTCGCCCGGACGCGGATCCAAGGTCAACAGCAAGTACGGTGGTCATTGAAGTCTCCTGTCGCGGGATCGGTGCGCGCGTCCCGTCATTGGGCGTGTGGTGCGGGTTTTCCTCATCGGCGAGGCCGGGGCCGCGTCCCGGGAACCGGCTGAGCCGGGAAAGGAGCCCGTTCGGGCTCGGGGAGAGAGGAACCCGAGCCCGAACGGGAAGTGCATCAGCGGTACATCGGGCCGAAGGTCTGGCAGGCGCGGAAGTCCGCGGCCTCCAGGGACTCGGTGCCGAACAGCGACCACGCCTTGGGGCGGAAGATCCGCTCCTCGGGGACGTTGTGCATGTTGACCGGGATGCGCAGCATCGACGCCAGCGTGATGAGCTGGCCGCCGATGTGGCCGTAGGAGATCGCGCCGTGGTTCGCGCCCCAGTTGTTCATGACGTCGTAGACGCTCTTGAAGGCGCCTTCGCCCGTCAGGTTCGGGACGAACCAGGTGGTGGGCCACTCGATGTTGGTGCGCTCCTCGATGGTGAAGGCAACCTCGTCGGGCAGCTCGACCGTGTAGCCCTCCGCGATCTGCAGGACCGGGCCGAGGCCTCGGACCAGGTTGATGCGGCACATCGTCACGGGCATCTCGCCCGAAGTGCGGAAGTGCGTCGAGAAGCCACCGCCACGGAAGTAGCCGGTCGAGGCTGGGTGGAAGGTCGTGGCCTCCAGCGTGGCCTCGCGGTCCTCCTCGGTGAGCTCGTACCAGGGCTTGATGACGTTCTCGCCGTCACGCACGGCCTTGCCGGCGCCGTCCAGCGTGGTGGAGCCGGAGTTACGCAGGTCGAGCAGGCCGGCGGCTGCGCGGCCCTCAGGCTTCCAGCCGGTCGCCTTCTCGATGGACTCGGGGCTCCAGTAGGTGCGCACGTCGGAGAAGATCTGCGGCGTGTTGGTCAGCAGGTAGCCGAAGAGCATCGACGCGCCGTTGAGCGAGTCGTTCTCGGTGGCCACGACGGAGGGCTGACGGATGCCGGTCCAGTCAAAGTTCGTGTTGAGGATGGTCTCCAGGACGTCGCCGTTCGGGAAGTGGTCCGTCCACTGGCGCTGGCCCTGGAAGCCGGCGGCGATGGCGCCGTGGCCGCCCGCCTCTTCCTCAAAGCCCAGCTCGGCCAGGCGCGGGTTGCCGTGCATGAGGTCGCGGGCGATGAGCGTCATCTTGGTGACGAACTTCCACCAGTCCTCGTGCTTCTCCGGGTACTGCCACTCCGGCGGGTTCCAATCCTTACCCTGCTTGAAGTTCTCGCGGATCCACTGGTAGGCCTGCTCGTACTCCTCGGGATCGTAGATGCCCTCGTCGATACGGCGCGTGAACTCGCTCATGTCGATGTACTCGTTGCGCATGCCCAGGTAGGCGCCGAAGAAGTCAGGGTTAACGACGGAGCCGGCGATACCCATGGAGACCGAGCCCATGGACAGGTAAGCCTCGCCCTTCATCTGAGCGACGGCCAGGCCGGCGGTCGCGTAGTCGAGGAGGCGGGTGCGCACGTCCTCGGGGATCGAGGTGTCGTCGGCGTCCTGCACGTGCTCGCCGTAGATGCCGAAGGCGGGGATGCCGATCTGGGCGTGGCCGGCCAGGGCGGCGGCCAGGTACACGGCGCCGGGGCGCTCGGTGCCGTTGAAGCCCCAGATAGCGTGCGGCATCGCCGGGTCCATGTCCGTGGTCTCGGTGCCGTAGCACCAGCACGGGGTCACCGTCACGGTCAGACCCACGTTGTTGGCGCGGAACTTCGCCGCGCAGGCCTGCGCCTCGTGGACGCGGCCGATCGTGGTGTCGGCGATGACGACCTCGACCGGGGCGCCATCCGGGTAGCGCAGGTTGGAAGTAAAGAGGTCGGCGACAGACTTCGCCATGTTCATGGTCTGCTCTTCGAGCGACTCACGCACGCCCTTGCGGCGGCCATCAATCGTGGGGCGGATTCCGATGCGGGGGTGTTCAGTCATTATTCCTTCATCCCTCATGAAGACGTCGATGTCGGAGCGCGGGGGCACTCGCCCCCTCGGATCCTTAGATTCAGTGAGTGCCGGGTCCGCAGGTCCCGCCCCGACCATTCGGGGCGGGACCTGCGGCGGGCCACCGGTTCGGCGTGCGCCTCCCCGGCCCCGGCCTCGTGCCCTATAGACCTAGTGTCTCACTCGTACAGGTTGGCCTTGATGGCGTCGGTGTCGATGTTGGACTTGTCGTACCAGGCGAAGCCGGAGTCGATGACCGTGGGCAGCTCACCGCCGTTGAGGGCGGCAACCGCGGCCTTCACCGTGTAGTAGCCGATCTTGACGGGCGACTGGGTGACGGCGCCAGCCTCCTTGCCGGACTTGATGGCGTCGATCTGGGTCTTGCCCGAGTCGAAGCCGACGATGGTGACGTCCTTGCCGGTCTCCTCGGCACCCTGCACGATGCCCGAGGCCGCGGCCTCGTTGGAGCCGTACATGCCGACGATGTCGTCGTTGGCCTGGATGATGGACTTGGAGGTGTCGGCGGCCTTCGTGACCTCACCGGCGATCTGCTCGTCCAGGAGCTTCAGGTTAGACGGAGCGTTGGCCTTGAAGTACTCCTTGAAGCCCTCGCAGCGCTGCTTGCCGGTGGTGGAGGTCGAGTCGTGGCAGACCATGCCGACCGAGCCCGACTTGCCATCGAGCAGCTCGATCATGTGCTTGGCGGCTTCCTCGGCGGCCTTCTTGTTGTCCGTCTGGACGGTGGTCACCGGGATGTCGGACTCGACACCGGAGTCGAAGGCGACGACGGGGATGTTCTTGGCCTCAATCTCCTTGAGGATGTCCTCAGCGGCCTTGGAGTCCAGCGCCGCGAAGCCGATGGCCGCGGGGCCCGAGTCGAGGGCGGACTTCAGCTGGTCGGTCTGCTCGGTGACCTTGGTCTCGTCCTGCGGGCCGACGAAGCTGACCTTGTAGCCCAGCTCCTCGCCAGCCTGCTCGGCGCCTTCCTTCACGGCCTGCCAGAAGCGGTGCTGGAAGCCCTTGGAGACCAGGTAGATGGTCTTGGTGCCATCACCCTTCACAGCGGCCTTTTCCCAGTCCTGCTGCTCGCCGGAGGTGTCCACCTTCGAGGCGCCGGAGGAGTCGCTCTTGGTGGTGCTGGTGTCGGAGGAGGAGGAGCCTCCGCCCGCATCCGTCGAGGTCGTGCAAGCAGCCATGCCCAGGGCCATGGAGCCGACAGCGGCGGCGGCGATGATACGTCCGATGGGGCGCATTGGTGTTCCTTTCGTGGGGGCGGCGGGGTCATTCCCGCCCTTGGTGTGTGTGAACCGACGTCGGTCCACGATGGGTGAATTGAATGGGTAAGAATCAGGCTGCGTTTTCGCGGATGCGACGGATGTTGTCGATGACGACCGCGAGGAGCAGGACAATACCGGTAACGACGAACTGCCATTCGGCCGCGATGCTCATCATGGTCAGGCCCTTCTTCAGGGTCTCCATGAGGATCGCGCCGACCAGCGCGCCGGGGATCGAGGCGCGCCCACCCGACAGGGAGGTGCCGCCGATGACGGCCGCCGCGATAACGTTGAGCTCCATGCCCACGCCCTCAGCCGGCTGGACGAGGCCACCGCGCGAGGAGTAGAGGACCGCGCCGATGGCCATGAAGGCGCCGGCAACAACGTAGATGATGATCTTCCACAGGCGAACGTTGACGCCGGAGAGGCGAGTGGCCTCCTCGTTGGAGCCGATGGCCAGCGAGTAGCGGCCCAGCAGCGTCTTGTTCATGAGGAAGGTCGCCAGGATGGTCAGCACCACGAAGATGAGGACGGCGTTGGCAACGTGCGGGATGATCTCGCCACGGGCGATGAACTTGTAGCCGGGGTTGGCGATCGAGATGGAGGCCTTGTCCGAGATAATCAGCGCCAGGCCTCGTGCGACCATCATCATCGCGAGCGTCGCGATGAATGGAGGAAGCCCCAGGATCGAGACGTTCAGGCCGTTGACCAGGCCGATCGCCATGCCAACCAGGAGGGTGAGGACGAGGCCCAAGCCCAGCGGCAGGTTCATCTTGTCGCCCGCCAGGAAGATGCCCGCCATGACGGCCACGAGGCTCATGCCCGTGCCGACGGACAGGTCGATGCCGGAGGTGGCGATCACGAAGGTCGCACCCAGCGCCATGACGCCCGTGTAAGCCGACTGCAAGACGATGTCGAGGTAAATGGTGGGCTTAGCAAAGCCGCTGGCTGCAACGCTGAAGAACGCCAGAATAACGACCAGGGCAACCGTGACGAGCAGCAGCTGCATGTTCTTCTTCAGGAAGGCCGCTGCAGGCGACGGCGCCTGTAGGCCCTTGTTGTCGACGACGGTGCTCACGCGTCTACTCCGTTCGCTTCTTCCTGGCCGACGGTGGCCAGTTCCATGATGTTTTCTTGGGTGGCGTCCTCGTTGTTGAGGGTGCCAATAATGCGGCCGTGGGCCATGACGGCGATGCGGTTCGCCAGGCGCAGGACCTCGGGCAGCTCCGAGGAGATCACGATGATCGCCTTGCCCTGCTGCGCCAGGTCTTCGAGGAGCGTGTAGATCTCATCCTTCGCGCCCACGTCGATGCCGCGGGTCGGCTCATCGAAGATCAGGACCTCGGAGTCACGCTCGAGCCACTTGGCCACGACAACCTTCTGCTGGTTACCGCCGGAGAGGCTGCGGACCTCGACGTCGACGCTGGGGGTGCGCGTGCGCAGCTTGGACACGTATTCCCGAGCGACCTTGCGCAGCTTGACGGTGTCGACGACCGATGCCTTGGTGAAGTGGTCCATGGCGGCCATGCCCGTGTTGAAGGAGATGTCCTTGTCCAGGAGCAGGCCGAACTGCTTGCGGTCCTCGGACAGGTAGCCGATGCCGTTCTTCACGGCGTCCGTAGCGTTCTTGATCGAGACCTTCTTGCCGTGGACGTAGATCGAGCCCGCCGTGTGGGGGTCCGCGCCGAAGAGGGCGCGGGCGACCTCGGTACGACCGGCACCGACCAGGCCGGCGAAACCGAAGATCTCACCCTTCTTGACCTCGAAAGACACGTCGTGGACGGCCTTGACGGTCGAGAGATTCTCGACGCGCAGAACGACCTCATCGGACAGCGGCTTCGTGGTGGGACGCGCGTCGGCGGGAACCTCGCGACCGACCATCATCTTGACGACCTCGCTCATAGGCGTCGTCGCCGTCTCCACCGTGCCGATGTACTTGCCGTCGCGCAGCACCGAGATGCGGTCAGTCAGCTCGGTCAGCTCCGGCATGCGGTGCGTAATGAAGATCAGGCCCGTCTGCGGGCACACGAAGTCGCGCACCAGCTCGAACAGCGATTCCGTCTCGGTCGTGGTCAGGGGGGCCGTCGGCTCGTCCATGACCAGGATCTTCGAATCGAAGGACAGCGCGCGGGCGATCTCGACCATCTGCAGGCGAGCGACCGGCAGGTCGCGACAGTGGGCGGTCGGATCGATGTTCATATTGAGGCGCTCGAACAGCTCATGCGCGTCGCGGATCATCTTGCGGTCGTCAATGTAGGACCACTTCGAGGACCCGGGCCGACCCAGGTACAGGTTCTGGGCGACCGTCAGGTCGGGAACGATGTTGAGTTCCTGGTGGATGATCGACAGGCCGAGGGAACGAGCGTGTTCAGGCGACTGAATGTCGACTTTCTCGCCCTGCAGCCAGATTTCACCACCGGGATCGGCCTTATGGATACCGGTGAGCACCTTCATGAGCGTGGACTTGCCCGCTCCGTTCTCACCGCAGAGACCCAAGACTTCACCGGGGCGAAGGTCGAGGTCCACGTCGGACAGCGCCTTCACGCCGGGGAACGTCTTCGAGATCCCCTTTAGCTCTAGTAAGTTCGTCACTTCTCACCCCTTGGGTACCAGTAACTTCTCTGTTTCTGGAGTTTGCTTCCCCGGCTATCGTTAACGCTAACGGAAACGCATCCAGGGAAACGCCCTCTTCGGCGTCCCTTTAAGAGTAAGGCATCACAGGTGCGCGCGCCAGCCAAATCGGCGAACGCGTAACCAAATCGTAATAGACTTCCGCAGCTACAAGTCTGACATTTCCGCACTATTTCGCAGATTCTCTAGGACAGTTTGCGCGACAGTGTCGAGCCAGTCCTGATCGACGAGGCAGGCGCTGAGCGCAAGTCTTCCGCGAACCGGATCGTGACGCATCCCCTCCTGCTCCCAGTGAGACAAACCGTCCCCTCGCACAGTTGTTGGAAAAGTTCCGTGAACGTTCACGACGCGCCACCACGGGACGCTACCGCCCCAATCGTGCATGATCCGCCCCACGACGCGCGGACCGGTGCCAACCGCACGGGCGATCATGCCATACGTGGCTGCATGCCCGGCCGGAATTGACTCCACGACGCGCAGGACAGCTTCGACCAGTTCTTCTCGCACAGCTCCATTCCTTTTCGATTCTCAGGTTGCTATTCAATCTGCAGGCCTCCTCACCACCCACGCACGCGCACACCAGCCGCCCACATCCTCACCACCCGCGCGCTGGCACGCCAGCCGCCCACATCCTCACCACCCGCACACGCACACGCCAGCGCGGCCCGCATCCTCACCACCCGCACACGCACACGCCAGCGGCCCGCATCCTCGACACACGCGCACTGGCACGCCAGCCGGAGCCCACCCCGCACGCGGATAGATTATCGACATCCGGATAGGTTATGAACATCCGGATAGGTTATTAAGCTATCCACATCCTCACAACCTATCCACATGCGCGTAACCTATCCACATGCGAGCCACGCCCTCGCAACCCGCGCCCACGCACACCAGCGGCCCCACACCCGCGCACGCCAGCGTGCAAGTCCACAGCACTGCACACCTATCCCAACTCTCCCCTACGAATGCAAGCGAGCCCGTGATGGATTTGATGCGGAGCGGGAATCCCCCCTGGGCTAGTCGTGGAATAATCGACCGTCGGAAGGCCCGGGCAATGGGCCCCGCTCCCCACTTTTCCCTTCATGTCCCGCGTCGATGTTCTCGCGCGACAGGAGGGACATAGGACATTTCGTGTTGGCTTGTTGCCACCCGCCCCACTGGACGTCAGGTTGCCGCGTGACCTGGCAGCCCGTTCGGCGTCCGCGTCACGTGAGAGCGGGGTATTGATCATGCTTTGGCAGCGGGCGCATCAGAACCGGGACGTGCGAGACAAGACCCGCCAAGAAACGCCAGCAGGGCCGATGATGAGAATGAGCGGACGTCGCGGCACCTTGAAAATAATTCGAGTGAGAAATAGAGGGCTTTCCCGAAGGATCACACGGTAACCGCACCTATGACGAGCAACAGGCCGATCACCTGGAGCTGACGCCCCACGCGGAATGAGCCCTCCCTTTAGCCCCACCGTTGCAGCTAGGGACTGATCGGACATCACGGTTCTGACCCAGGCATTGCGCCCGCGGTCGGCGAGCTTGCGCCTGATAAGAAAAGGGTGGCCCACCTGCCCGGGGATCACTCCCTGGTGGGCTGGCTACCACCCTCTCGAGCATTGTATCACTATTGCGGACATAGGACGAAGCGCGTTGGTCACGGCTCGATCTCTGGCATCGTCGCGGGAGGGGTCGGCGGGCTTGTACGCTCGCGCCGCCGCGCTTCAAACAGGATCACCCCCATCGAGAGGATTGCACCTCATCGGGAGCATTCAACCCGTGAGGAGCATTCGAGCATCTAGGGAAGATTTAACCCGATCAGTTGGGGGTGACTCTTGCCGTTCAGGTGTTTCACCTCATCGGACACAGGCCCCGTCGCGGAGCTGGCCGCCCGTGACGCCCCCGTCATTACCGGCGACGCTTTTCTGGCGTTTATCGGCGCCCCGCCGGGCAGCCCGCACCAGTGAAAGAGTGTGACGCCAGTGAGGGAGCATGACGCCCGGGGTAATGGTGGGGGTTTTGCACCATTGGAAGCATCCTGCCGGCGTGTCGCCGGCGTGTCGTGGCTCTAATGATGCAATTCCCCCCGTTTGGCGGTGCCCTCGACGTAGGCCGAGCTCAACCGTGCGCCTCTCACAGCGCAATTGCCCCCGTTTGGCGGTGCCCTCGACGTAGGCCGAGCTCAACCGTGCGCCTCTCACAGCGCAATTGCCCCTGTTTGGTGGTGGTGAGATCGCGGTTCGGGGTGGTGAGATCGCGGTTCGGGGCGGTGAGATCGCGGTTCGGGGCGGTGAGGTCGCGGTTCGGGGTGGTGAGATCGCGGTTCGGGGCGGTGAGGTCGCGGTTCGGTGCGGCGTGGCGCCCAAAACGCAGACCACCTCGGCGAAAAACACCAACAATGGGCTGTCGCGGGCGAGGTGGTCTGCGATGTGGGCACAACGGCGCCTGGCCTGGTGTGTCGCTCGCACGCGAACCGCTGAATATGCGCGGTACCCCCTATCTTTAACCCCGAGTCACCCCCACTCCTCCCCTGCACCGGTTCAGGGATAAACGAAAAGCCCCGAGCCCGTGAGGGCTCGGGGCGTCTGCTCCTGCGACTGGATTCGAACCAGTAACCGTCCGATTAACAGTCGGATGCTCTGCCGTTGAGCTACGCAGGATTGCGACAAGAGAAAATGGTAGCAGAGACTATTCGGAACTGGCAAGCCAGATACGGGCCTCCAGCTATGCTGCGCGTCACTGCCATCCGACTTCCCCGTCTGGGGCGTTCACTCCCACGTGGGATTCTGGATATCCAGCCCCTGCTGCCTCGCGACGCACTCGATCGCGTCGGCAAGCCACTGCGCGAAGCCAACCTGCTGCGAATCGTAGTGCTCGCGGAATCGCTCGTCGTTGATGTAGCCGCGAGACATGATGTAGTGCTTGGCGGGCGTGACCGGAAAGAACTCGCTGAGTAGTTCCCTATGCTCCTCGACAAGGCCGACGGCCCTCTCGCTGTCAGGGGCGACACCATCGCGAATTGCGTCGATCATCCTGCGTTCGATGTCGTGGAATCGCTCAGAGTTCTGACGCCATTCCGCAGCGCACCACGCGGCTGTACGCCTGCGCGATTCACGCCAGTCATCGGTATCTCCGTAGCGTTCTTCGGCCTCGTTCTGGTGAGCCGCAAAGTCGGCGTCTCCCAGGATCTTCCCGACGTCTTCCAGGGTGAGCTCGTTGTCATTCATTGCATCCTCCAACAGTGTATCCAGTGCTTCGATCATTGCGTCTGTTTCGCGACGCTGAGCAAGAAGGCTCTCTCGTTGCCTCTTGAGGTGTTCGATCTCAGAGTCTCCACAGTCGAGGAGAGCCTTGATATCCATCAGATTCATCCCCGTCGCCCGGTAGATGACAATCCTCTGGACACGCACGCAGTCCTCGCGCGAATAGAGCCGGTAGTTCGACCAGCTCCGCGCGGCGGGAGCGAGAAGACCCTGCGCCTCCCAGTGGTGCAACGTTCGCACCGTCAGCGAGAACCGCTCAGCGACCTCCCCGACCGTGTAGGCAGTGGTGTCGTTACTCATGACATTGATTCTGACCCCTGACGCCGCGTCATGGTCAAGCGGAAGAAAGTTCCCGTGTCGCGGTCACGTGAAAAACACGCCAGCATCGCAGCCACGCGACACACCGTGTCCACGTCACTGCCCCACGAAAAACGCACCGCGGCATAGAAAAGTCACCCCTGCGAGCGTCCTGTTGTTCCTCGCATTCCCCAACACTCGTACCTCATCCCAAAAAGTTTGAGCCGATCAGCTTCGTTCAACCAGATCGGGAAGATTCAACCCGATCAGAAGAGGTGGAATCTTCCCAATCGGTCAAGTCCTGTGGAGTGGTGTAATCGTTTTGTGTCCTTCGGAGTGGGTTATGCGCTGAGTTGGAGTGGGGGTTCCTCCTGTTGGGTGGGTTGGGGTGTGAGTCGTGATCTGGTGAGGATGTCGAGGCTGAGGTAGCGTCGGCCTTCGGCCCATTCGTCGTTTTGTTCGGCTAGGACGGCTCCGACCAGGCGGATGATGGCCTGGCGGTTGGGGAAGATTCCCACGGAGTCGGTGCGTCGGCGGATTTCGCGGTTGAGGCGCTCATTGGGGTTGTTGGACCAGATCTGGGTCCATACCCCGGTGGGGAAGGACGCGAACGCGAGGACGTCTGCCCTGGCTTGATCGAGGTGATCACACACGGTGGGGAGCTTGTCGTGGACGTAGTCCAAGAGCCGGTCGTATTGAGCGTTGACCGATGCGGCGTCGGGTTGGTCGTACACCGAGTGCAGCATCGCTTTGACAGCGGGCCATAGCGTTTTT
>NZ_ALIY01000238.1:0-3964 GCF_000283035.1 Actinomyces sp. ICM58 | reverse complement strand
GCGCTCGCCCCCGATACGCTGCCGGGCGGGCTGCGGGCGCTGGGCTGGAGCGTCGAGGCCGTTGACGCATACACCACCGCTCCCGCCGCCGCCGACGATTGTGACGCCGATATCGCGGGTAATTTCCGCGCTGGACGTTACGACGGCGCGGTGCTCACCGCCTCCTCCCAGGCGCACGCCCTCCCCCCGCTCCTCGGGCTGCCGCCCCCCTCAACCCGGGTCGTGACCATCGGCGCACCCACCGCAGCCACCGCCAGGCGGCAGGGGATCGCGGTCGCGGCCCAGGCCTCGTCCCCCACACCCGATGCCATCGTCCGCGCCCTCACCGACGCCCTGGCCCGTCCCACCCACTCCGACGCACCCGAAAAAAGAGACTCATGACCACCGTTCCCGAATCCGTTACCTCCTACCTCGCCGAGGTCGGGGTGAACTCCTCCCCGATCCCAACGATTCGCCCGCGCCGCCTGCGCTCGACCCCCGCGATGCGTGCCCTCGTGCGCGAAACCCACGTTGACCCCGCCAAGCTCATCTGGCCCGTCTTCGTGCGCGACGACATCGACGAACCCCGCGAAATCGCGGCCATGCCGGGCCAGTACCAGCACACGATCGACTCGCTGCGCCGGGCAGCCGCCGAGGCCGCCGAAGCCGGCGTGGGCGCCATCGACCTGTTCGGCGTGCCCGCCCACCGCGACGCGATCGGCTCCCAGGCGTGGGCGGAGGACGGGATCCTCAACCGCGGCCTCGCCGCCGTGCGCGCCGAGGTCGGTGACGCCCTGGTCGTGTGCGCGGACACCTGCCTGGACGAGTTCACCGACCACGGGCACTGCGGCCTCCTCGACTCCGAGGGCGGCGTCGACAACGACGCGACCCTGCCGCTCTACCAGGCGATGGCGATTTCCCAGGCGCGCGCGGGCGCACACATGGTCTCGCCCTCGGGCATGATGGATGGCCAGGTCGCCGCGATCCGCGCCGCCCTCGACCAGGCGGGACACGCGGACGTCGCCATCCTTGCCTACTCCGCGAAGTACGCGTCCGCCTACTTCGGGCCCTTCCGCGAGGCCGTCGGATCCACGCTCAAGGGCGACCGCCGCACCTACCAGCAGGACCCCGCGAACCGACGCGAGGGCCTTTTCGAGGCGCTGCTCGACGCGGCCGAGGGCGCCGACATGCTCATGGTCAAGCCCGCCGGCCCCTACCTGGACGTGCTGGCCGACGTGGCCGCCGCCTCCGACATTCCCGTCGCCGCCTACCAGGTGTCCGGCGAGTACGCGATGGTCGAGGCCGCCGCCGCCAACGGGTGGATCGACCGCACGCGCGTGATCGACGAGTCCCTCACCGGCATCTTCCGGGCGGGAGCCGACTCCGTCCTCACCTACTGGGCCCTCGAGGTTGCCCGCAGGGCCCGCTGAGCGCGCGTACCATACCAACAATCCGTTTTTCTTCGATGAAGGTAGCCGTGACTACTAACGAAACCGCATTCTCCCAAGCAAAATCAGTGATCCCCGGCGGCGTCGACTCGCCCGTGCGCGCCTTCGGCGGCGTCGGCGGCACCCCGCGCTTCATCGCGAGCGCGAGCGGTGCGCGCGTCACCGATGTTGAGGGGTGCTCCTACGTGGACCTGGTCGGGTCGTGGGGCCCGGCGTTGCTCGGCCACGCGCACCCCGAGGTGGTCGCCGCCGTCCAGGAGGCCGCCTCGCGCGGCCTGTCCTTCGGCGCCCCCACCGAAACTGAGACTCTGCTGGCCAGCGCAGTGCGCGAGCGCGTGCCCTTCGCACAGCGCGTCCGCTTCGTGTCGACGGGCACCGAGGCGACGATGACGGCGATCCGCCTGGCGCGCGGCGCCACCGGGCGCGACCTCATCGTGAAATTCGCCGGCAATTATCACGGTCATTCCGACGGCCTGCTCGCTGCCGCCGGGTCGGGCGTTGCCACCGGTGGCCTGCCCGGGTCGGCCGGCGTCCCCGAGGCCATCACCGCCCAGACGATCGTCCTGCCCTACAACGACGTCGATGCGCTGCGCGCGTGCTTCGAGCAGGTGGGTGACAGTATCGCCGCCGTCATCTTCGAGGGCGCCCCCGCCAACATGGGCACGGTCCCGCCTCACCCCGGCTGGAACCGCGAGATTCGCCGCCTGTGCACCGCGCACGGCGCGCTCATGATCCTCGACGAGGTCCTCACCGGCTTCCGCGTCGACCCCGCCGGCTGGTGGGGCCTCGAGGCCGTGGCCGGATGGGTGGACGGCGCGCCCGCGGGCCGCTACAGCGCCGGCTTCGTTGATGCGTCCTGCGTGGAGGGCGCCGACTGGGTGCCCGACCTGGTGACCTTCGGCAAGGTCGTGGGCGGCGGCATGCCCCTGGCTGCCGTGGCCGGGCGCGCGGACGTCATGGATCTGCTGGCCCCCCTCGGCCCCGTCTACCAGGCGGGTACCCTGTCGGGCAACCCCCTGGCCACGGTGGCCGGCCTGCGTACCCTCGAACTGGCTGATCAGGGCGTGTACGACCGCGTGAACGCCTCGGCGCAGGAGATCAGCACGATCGTGTCGGACGCGCTCAGCGCTGCCGGCGTCGCCCACCGCGTCCAGCGCACGGGATCCCTGTTCTCCGTCATGTTCGGCGAGGCCGCGGCCGCTTCGGGCGTGTACGACTACGACCAGGCGCGCGCCCAGGAGGCGTGGCGCTACGCCCCCTTCTTCCACTCGTTCCTGTCCTCGGGCGTGGCCCTGCCGCCCTCGGTGTACGAGGTGTGGTTCGTGTCCGGCGCTCACGGCGAGGCGGAGCTGGAGGCTATCGCCGCCGCGGCTCCGGCCGCCGCGCAGGCCGCCGCGCAGGCTCAGCCCGAGTAGTCGACCGCGTCGCGGCGACCGTGCCGTGAACGGTTGAGGGGTGGGGATCCCGGTGGGTCCCCACCCCTCGTCTCTTCCGTCGGCGGGTGGATGGCGAGTGCTCGTTCGCGGCGGTTGCTGGCGTCAGTGGCCTTGTTGTGCGTAGTTGTTGGTCGTGAATGTGGGGTCTGGGTCAAAGCAGAATGTTGCTGTTCCTGGGTTGGGGGTGAACCAGACGATGTCCGAGTGGGCTTCCTTGAGGGTGAAGGTGCCGACCCCCTCGACGGTGATGCCGTCGCCCCGGTGGAGTCCGTCTGCGTGGCCGATCAGGTCGTAGGGTTCGTTGTCGCTGGCAGCGGCGATACTGAAAGAGGCGGTGTCGCGCCCCATGGAGACTTCCCCCCTGCTGCTCATTCGAACCTTTCGCCCGTCGGCGAGAACTCCGAGGAAAATGGATCGTTGCTTGTCGTATGGGGTGAGGTAGTACCTACCGGTGCAGGCCTCGCCTGTGGATTGTTCTTTCCAGGGCCAGGCGTAGGCGATGTGTGCGTAGGTCCAGGGGATGACAAACGCCAGGACGAGGACGGCCACGACGATGACGCGAATGCGTGCGGGTCTGATGCTCATGGGTGTCGTTCCGTGGTGATGGTGGTTGTCGTCCGTGAGTTTGTTATGGGTAGCTCCGTTTGGTGAATGTGGGGTCTGGGTCAAAGCAGAATGTTGCTGTTCCTGGGTTGGGGGTGAACCAGACGATGTCTGAATGGGCTTCCTTGAGGGTGAAGGTGCCAACCCCCTCGACGGTGGCGCTGTCGCCTCGGTGGAGATCTCTAGCGCCTCCGAGGGTGTCGGAGTGGTCGTTGTCGTCGAATGCTGACACGCCGAAGGAGCCGATCTGGTGTCCCATGGAGACTTCTCCGGAGATTCCGACCAAAATGGTGCGTCCATCGGAGATGGTTCCCAGTTCTATGGATCGTTGCTTGTCGTATGGGGTGAGGTAGTACTTGCCGGTGCAGGCCTCGCCTGTGGATTGTTCTTTCCAGGGCCAGGCGTATGCGATGTGTGCGTAGGTCCAGGGGATGACAAACGCCAGGACGAGGACCGCCACGACGATGACGCGAATGCGTGCGGGTCTGATGCTCATGG
>NZ_ALIY01000237.1:0-1471 GCF_000283035.1 Actinomyces sp. ICM58 | reverse complement strand
CGGCGCCCAGGACGCGGCCGTGCGCGCGGTCCTGGCCTACGGGCAGGGGCCGGCTTCCGTGGACGCGGACCAGGTGCACCGCTCGCTGCTGGTCGGCCTGCTGTCCTACCTGGGCTCATGGGATGAGACGAAGCGCGACTACGAGGGCGCGCGCGGCACGCACTTCACGATCTGGCCGGGCTCGGGCGTGAGCGGGCACCCCGCCTGGGTGATGACCGCGGAGCTCGTGGAGACCTCGCGCCTGTTTGCACGCACGGTGGCCCGCATCCGCCCGGAGTGGGTGGAGCCGGCGGCGCGCGGCCTGCTCAAGCGCTCGTATTCGGAGCCGTTCTGGTCGGTTGCGAAGGGCGCGGCGATGGTCCGCGAGCGCGTGACCCTCTACGGGCTGACGCTGGCGGCGGACCGCGAGGTGTTGCTGGGTCGTTTGGGTAACCTCGTCATCGACGAGGCCGTGGCCGCCTCGCGCTCTCACACTCCGCGCGCGGGGTCGCTGGAGGCCCTGGCGGCCGGCTTGGTCTCGGCGTCGAAGGATCCGCTGTCGTCTGGGTCGTTTGAGCCGCGTCATTTCGAGGAGTTGGCGGCCGCGCGCGAGGGGACGACGGCGCGCGAACTGGCCCGCGAGATGTTCATTCGCAACGCCCTGGTGGATGGCCAGTGGAGGGAGAGGCACGGTTTCCAGCGCCGAAACGAGGCCCTGGTGGAGCAGGCCCGCGAGGTTGAGCGCCGCAGCCGCACCCACGGCCTCGTCGCGGACGAGCAGGCGCGCTTCCGTTTCTTCGACGACCTGATCCCCGAGCACGTGACCAGCGCGGCGGCGTTCAACCGCTGGTGGAAGGACGAGCGCCGAGAGCGCCCGGATCTACTCATTTACCCGGCGTCCCTGCTGATGCCCCGCGAGGCGACGTCGGGCGAGGGCTTCCCGGACCGGTGGCAGTGCGGCGACCTATCGCTGGCGCTCAGCTACGAGTTCGCGCCGGGCAGCCCGCGCGACGGCGTCTCCGTGCGCATCCCGATCGAGGTGCTCGAACGCGTGAGCGATGCGGGCACGGACTGGCTGGTGCCCGGCATGCGCGAGGACCTGCTGACCGAGGCGATCCGCGCGCTGCCCAAGGGCGTGCGTCGCCTCCTGGCGCCCGCGCCGGACGTGGCCGCGTCGGTGGCGCGGTGGATCGAACAGGCGGGCGACCAGCCGGCCGAGGCCGTGGTGGCGTCGGCGGATGCACACGCGGGCGAGGCCAGGACGGGTGCCCGGGCTGACGGCAGCGTTGGAAAGCGCGGCGACCAGAAAGCCGCCCAAGCCGACGAGCCGGACCCGCTGAGCTTGGACGCCGCGATGGGACGCCTGGCTGCGTGGGGCGCGACCTCGGGCCGAGTCTCGACGCGCAATTCTCCCGCAAAGGCCTCCAAGAAGGGCGCGCAGAAGGCCACCGCACAGCAGGCCTCGGGGGGAGCGAGCGCGGGCGAGGCGACC
>NZ_ALIY01000236.1:0-7117 GCF_000283035.1 Actinomyces sp. ICM58 | reverse complement strand
GCCCAACTCACCACCGCCTACCCCGACCGAATCACCCCCTACCTCTAACCCCCATACACAGAAAAATTGACAGGCTCAGCCCGGTCGAGAAAATTGCAACTGATTGGAAGCTTTCAACCCGTTAGGGAGGATTTCACGCGATCACAAGGCGTTGAATCTTCCTGATTGGGCGGATTGCCCCATCGGCAACATGTGCTGTCGCGGAGCTGTCCGACCGTGATGCCCCCGCCATTGCCGACGACGTCTCCATCGACGTTTATCAGCGCTGCCCTACCCGCGCCCGTGCAGCAAGGCCCCGTCGGCGACGCCCGACCGGCGCTCGCTTGCACCTGCCAACAGGCGCCCACACCGCACGCGGATAGATTATCGACATCCGGATAGGTTATGAGCATCCGGATAGGTTATTAATCTATCCACATGCGCGTTACCTATCCACATGCGCGTTACCTATCCACATGCGCGTTACCTATCCACGTGCGAGCTGGGGTTTGGCTTGTGTTGTTGGCACTTCGTCAAGCGGGTGTGAGTGCCTGCGGCCAGTGAGGTGCCTGTTATGGGAACTCGTCGTCGTTTGACACCGGAGTACCGTCGTGATGTGGCGAGTCTGCTGTTGGATACAGGGTCTTCGATCGCATCTTTGGCGATGGGGGTTTTGCACCATTAGAAGCTTTGCTTCGGCGTGTCGCCGGCGTGTCGCGCCTCTAATGCTGCAATTTCCCCCGTTTGGCGACGCCCTCGACGTGGGCCAAGCTCGACCGTGCACCTCTCACAGCACAATTCCCCCTGTTTGGTGGCGGTGAGGTCGCGGTTCGGGGCGGCGTGGCGCCCAAAGTGCAGACCACCTCGGCGAAAAACGCTGACAATGGGGTGTCGTGGGCGAGTTGGTCTGCGTTGTGGGCAAAACTGTCTCGGACATGGTGTGTCGCTCGCACACGAACCCGTTATTGCGAACGCTCACCGGCTATTTCGCACGTCAACCCGCTATTCCGTGTCTGGGCGGGGCTGCCCACGCTCGTATTAGCGGGCCCACGTGCGAATTAGAGGGCCCAGGCTCGAATTCGCGGGCCTGCGCACGGAGGCTGGCGCGGCCGCGGGGCGAACGCAGACGGAGGCGCGCACGGAGGCTGGCGCGGCCGCGGGACGAACGCAGACGGAGGCGGGCACGGGAGGGTGACGCGCGGAGATGGAGGTTGTGTGGACGACGGACGTGGGAGGGAGCTACCCGGATACGCTGGCAGTGGCAGTGGCAGTGGCAGTGGCAGTGGTGCCGTAGGCAAGGACAACGTCGCGCAGCGACAGTGACGGTGATAGTAGCTACTGTGGTGGCGCCTCGACAGTGAGGTAACAAGGAGCTGCGGGACCCATCCGAGGGATGAGTCCCGCAGCGTATTTCGATCGTGGATCCGGGGGCACACAGGATCCGCGATCGAAGCCTGGAACAGGCGACAGGCTCTCGCCTGCTGAAAACAGTTTTACCAGGTCACGGCGGGTTTCGGTAGTCGATAATCTGTGTCGCCGCCACTTCGCACAAATGTGCACACGGTCCGAAAACAGCGTGCGTCTCATCCGCAACATTTTTCCCCAAATGGCCTCTGATCTGCGCGTTTGTTTCGGGGACATTTTTTCCTTGGAAATGTGCAGAATTTCGACTCTGCCCGTCCCGTGGGTCGTCTCGGGCCGGGCGTGAATTAACCGGTGGGACATATCGATGCGCTCACAGTGACATGGCGTGGATAACGTCGATATGCAATGCGGCACTATTCGTGCAGGCCAGGTGCCATTCGGCGTGTCGCGCACTCGCCAGCTCCGCCCAGCCGTGCCCCGGCCTCGTCCCACGGGGCGTGTAGCACGGGCCCCGACGGCGCGAGCGGACCCCCGCAGGCGCTAACCTGGATGCATGACGACATCATCGCATCACCTCTCGGTCCGCTCGCGCGTGGCCAACGCGGCCGGCGCCGCCGCCCGCTTCGCCTCCCGGGCCCTCGGGCGCGGATCCGGAGGCATGATCGGCGGGGAGGTCGCCCTGCGCATCTCCCCGAAGTTCCTCGCCGAGCTGGCGGCCCCCTTCTCCTCCGTCATCGTCACCGGAACGAACGGCAAGTCCACGACGACGCGCATGGTCCGCGCCGCCCTCGAGAGCGCCGGACCCGTCGCCTCCAACATCAATGGCGACAACATGACCTCCGGCGTCATCACCGCCCTCATGCAGGGCAAGGGGGCCTCGCGCGCCGCCCTCGAAGTCGACGAAATGCACGTGCCAGCGGTCGCTGCGGACGTCGCCCCCGACGTCTTCGTCTACCTCAACCTCTCGCGCGACCAGCTCGACCGCGTCGGCGAGATCGGCACGGTCGAAAAGCGCCTGCGCGCGGGCGCCGCCGCGCACCCGAACGCCGTCGTGGTCGCCAATTGCGACGACCCCCTCATCGTTTCCGCTGCCGCGGACAACCCCCGCGTCGTGTGGGTCGCCGCCGGCGCCGGATGGGGCGGCGACTCCGCCGCCTACCCCCGCGGCGGCCGCGTCGTTCGTAGCGGCGAAGACTGGCACCTGATCCCCGCCTTCGACGGGGAGGAGCTTCCCGACCTCGTCAGCCGCCCCGCCCCCCACTGGTGGCTGAGCGACGTCGAACTGGCCCCCGAAGGGCCGCGCGCCCTCCTGCATGGGCCCGGCGACGTGGCCGTCCCCCTTGACTTGAAGCTCCCCGGACGCGCCAACCTCGGCAACGCCGCCCAGGCCGTCGCCGCCGCGGTCGCCATGGGAATCGACCCGGCAGCAGCCGCGGCAGCCGTCAGCTCCGTCACCGAAGTTGCGGGCCGCTACTCCGTCCACGACGTGAATGGGCGCAAGGCGCGCCTCATGCTCGCGAAGAACCCCGCAGGCTGGCAGGAAGCCATGACGATGGTCGACCCCCGCGTCGACCAGGTCGTCATCGGTGTCAACGGACAGGTCCCCGACGGGCAGGACCTCTCGTGGCTGTGGGACGTGGACTTCTCCGGCGTCAACCGGCCCGGCAGACGCGTCATCGCCTGCGGCGAGCGCGGCGCCGACCTGGCCGTGCGCCTCGAATACGAGGGGGTCCACTGCGACCTCGTCGCTCTGCCCATGGACGCCCTGGCCCTGTGCGAGCCCGGCCGCGTCGAGGTACTCCTCAACTACACGGCAATGCGCGACTTCAAGATCGTGCTCGACCGAAAGGAAGGCAAGCGGTGAGCGCTTCCACCCTGCGAATTGGTGTCCTCATGCCCGAGGTGCTCGGCACCTACGGCGACACGGGCAACGCCCTGATCCTGGCTGAGCGAGCCCGCAGGCGCGGCATCGAGGCCGAGGTCGTCCACGTCGGGCTGACCGAGGACATCCCCGACAGCCTCGACATCTACACGCTGGGTGGGGGAGAGGACACCGCGCAGGCGCTGGCGGCCGACAAGTTCCGCGGCACCTCGGGCCTGTCCCGGGCCCTCGACGCGGGCCGCCCCCTCCTGGCGATCTGCGCCTCCTTGCAGGTCCTGGGCCACTGGTACGAGGATGCGCGCGGCTTGCGCGTTCCCGGCATGGGCGTCCTCGACATTACGACCGAGCCGCAGGGGCACCGCGCCATCGGCGAGCTCGTGACCGTTCCCCTCCTTGACGGCCTCACCCAGCCCCTCACCGGCTTCGAAAATCACGGCGGCGGCACAGTCCTGGGGCCCGACGCGGCCCCCCTCGGCCGCGTCGTCGCGGGCGTCGGCAACGGCACGCCGCAGGGCCGTGAGCCGGACCGTGTCGCCTACGACGGCGCTGTTCAGGGATCTATCATCGCCACCTATATGCACGGGCCCGCTCTGGCCCGCAATCCCGAACTGGCGGACCTGCTGCTGGAGCGCGCCACCGGCGCCACGCTGGAACCCCTCGAGGTTCCGGGCGTCGCCGAGCTGCGCGCCGAGCGACTGGCCGGCGTCCAGTTGTCCTAATTACTCCCCGAGCCGGCGGTCGAGACGCCGTCGGCCCATTGACCCCTCGCCGATCCCCGTGGGGCTCTGCGACGCACTACGTGAGCGCAGGGTGTTTCGGTTGTGGCTGTATAGTATGCTGAGTCGCGTATTTCGAAGGAAAGGAATAGATATGTCAAGTCCCTCCTACAGTCCCTCGGGCGAGCCCCATGCGATGCCCCCGAACGACGCTCCCAGCGCGGGTGGTCCAGCCCCGCAGGGCTACGGTGCTCCCGCGCCGGTGACCGCACCGACGCTGCCCGGTCGCGGCCGCGCCGTCACCACGCTCGTCCTCGGCGTCGTAATGATGGTCGTCATTGCGCCGATCGTTACCTTTGCCATGATGTTCGCCGCTCTTGCCGGTACTGAAGGCGGGTCGATCAAGGGTGGCACCACCGCCAATGACAGCGTCGTCACCGTGACCGCTGACGGCCATTTCATGGTGAGGAGCGACGCGGATAAGAATCCTTCCTGCTCGCTCATCGGTGCCAACGTGAGCTACGAGCTCGTGCCCTATGAACGCGAAGAGGGCGTGTACATGGCGTCTGACGTTCCCGAGGGGTCCTACCGGCTGGACTGCACGGCCATCCCCAGCAACGAGAGCATCACCGCATACAACGCGACTCCCGAGGTCGTGAGGGACACCTTTACGATGCCGTTCCTGTGGGGAAGCATCGTCGGTGTTGTCGGCGTGATCGTCCTCATCGTCGGCATCGTCCTCCTGGTCAAGGTGAACGGCAAGCGTCGCCTCATCATGCGTGAAGCCACGATGAGAGCCGCGCGCTGAGCCGCCTGTCGAGGAGGGGACGAGGCCGGGGAAAGTCTGCCTGGCCTCGTCCCCTTTGTCGTCCGCCCGTGCTGTGCCCCGAAGGAGGAAACGGGGACCGGCGAGAGTCATCAATGCGTGTCACCGACGCCGCCGCACTGTTCAGGACGCGTGCCGCGTTGCTATGCTGGAACAACATTCCACGAGGAAGGCATACATCCATGTCGAATCCGAATCCCTATGGAGCCTCGGGCGATCAGAACACGCCCTGGCCACAGTACGGTGAAAACGCTTCTGACCCCACCACGGACTACCCGGGTGCCGCACCTGCGGGCTATCCGGGTGCCGCCTCGCCGGGCTACCAGGGCGCTGGGTATGGGGGCGGCCCCGTCGCCGTCCAGCTCCCGAAGATGCCGAGTCGAGTCCCCGGCGTGATCACGCTCGTCGTCGGCATCATTGTCATGTCTTTCGTCGCCCCGGCCGTTATGTTCGTGACGCTGGCCAACGGGGTGGGGGGCTCGTTTGAGAAGTTCTCCGAGGGTACAAACCTGCACAATGGAGGTTCCGTCACGGTGGAGGAAACCGGTCCGTACTCGGTGATGATCAGCGGCGGTGAGGCTTCGTCCTGTTCCTTCAAGGACTCGACCGGCGCCGAGTACCAGCTGAGGGCTTACAGCGCGACGGACCGAAGCATGTTCTCTACGGATATGGTGCCCGCGGGGCGCTATGAGCTGTCGTGCGAGGGCATGCCGGCGAACGCGGAACTGATGGCCTTCCCCATGAAAGTCGACGACATGATGATGGCCTTCATCATGTCGTTCGTGTGGGCCACTATCGTCGGCGTCCTTGGCCTCGTCGCGGTGATTGTCGGCATCGTCCTCATCGTGCGTGCCGGCAAGAAGCAGCGCCTCATGACCCAGCAGGCCATGATGGCGGCGATCCGCTGACCGACGCATCGACGAGGGGGCGAGTCCTGGGAGGTTCCCCGGCCTCGCCCCCTCCGTGTGCTCGAGAGGGCACGCGTGCGCAGTGAAAGGAAACCGAGTGTCCACCCTGTCCTTCACCGGAGAGCGCCAGGTGCGCTTCCCGGCGCCCGACGTCGCGCGAGGCTTCATGCTCGCCCTCATCGCCCTCGCGAACGTGCCCTTCTGGGTGAGCTTTTTCCCGGAGCACCCCAGGGCCGGTTTTGCGGCGCTCGACGCGATGACGAGCGCCGACCAGTGGTGGTTCCTCGTGCGCGCCATGCTCGTCGATCGCCGCGCATACCCCCTCTTTTCGATCCTCTTCGGCTTCGGCATGGTGATCATGGCCCGGCGCACGATCGAGCGTGAGCGCCGCGCCGCGCTCGATCCCCTGCCCCGCGAGCTGAGCGCCGGGTGGACTCCCATGCAGTGGCACATCTTCAACGAGGCCGTGGAAGCTCGCGCTCGCCGCGCGGCCTCGCGCCTGATCCGCCGCCGCGGCTGGTGGATGATCGTGATCGGTGCCGTCCATAGCCTCGTTTTTTCGGGCGACATTATTGGGGCTTACGGCCTGGTCGCGGTGATGTGCGCGGAGCTGATCGTCATGCGGCGCTCGTGGCCACGAGTCGTGGTTGGCGTGTGCGTCGCGGCGCTCAGCCTCCTGACCCTCGGCGCGATGGCGGAGGCCGCGGGTGCAGGCCTGATGAACCTCGAGTATCACGGCCCGTCAGTCCTGAGGGCCACCTACCCTCTCACGTCGTTCGGCTCGTGGATCGTCTCCACCCTCCTGACGCCACTGACGTCCCTTGTTGTTCCCTGTGTCATGATCGGCGTGGGCGTCGCGCGCTGGGGGGCGCTGCAGGATCCGAGGGGGCACCGGGGCGCCCTGTGCGTGATCGCCGGTGTGGGGCTCCTCGTCGGGGCGCTCGGTGCTCTGCCCTACGCGATGGGACAGCTGGACTGGGCGCAGGTGTGGTCCGTCGGGGGGACCTTCGTTCTCTACCATGCGACGGGCGTCGCGGGCGCCTGCGGATGGCTGGCGCTGCTGGCCCTCGTGGGGGGAGGTCCGCGCGAGGCCGTGGCACAGGTGGGCGAGGCCCCGGCGCAGGTGGGCGAGGCCCCGAGACAGGAACTGGGGGCCGTTCGCTCGTTCCTGAGTGCGATTGGCCGACGCTCCATGACCGCCTACCTCTCGCAGACGCTGGTCTTCGTGGCCGTCTTCCTGACGCTTGGCCTGGTCGGTGTGAGGTCGGTGGGTGTCGCCGTTGCCGGGCTAATCGCGCTCGGCGTGTGGGCGGTCATCGGGATCGGATGCGTCGTCTCGGATGTCATGGGTGCCACGCGTGGTCCCGCCGAGCGTGTGCTGCGCTGGCTGGTGGCCCGCACCGCGTCGGCGCTGCCGCTTCCGGCGTTGCCCGTGGCGCCC
>NZ_ALIY01000235.1:0-6377 GCF_000283035.1 Actinomyces sp. ICM58 | reverse complement strand
GCGACAATGGAACCATGAACGCTACCGACCCCGCCGCCCGCACCGACGCCGAATGGAAGAAGCTCCTCAGCCCCATGCGCTACCACGTGCTGCGCGAGGCGGGCACCGAGCGCCCCTTCACCGGCGAGCTCCTCGACGAGGCCCGCGTCGGCACCTACTCGTGTGCTGCTTGCGGCTCCACACTCTTTGACTCCGACACGAAGTTCGACTCCTCCTGCGGCTGGCCCTCCTTCTTCCAGACCCACGACGGCGCCACGACCGAGCACGTCGACACCAGCCACGGCATGACCCGAACCGAGGTGCGCTGCGCGACCTGCGGCTCCCACCTCGGCCACGTCTTTCCCGACGCGCCCGGCCAGCCCACCGGCCTGCGCTACTGCATGAACTCGGCGGCGCTCACCTTCGCGCCCGCCCAGTGAACGAGCCCGCCCAGCGCCGAGGAGGGCACGCAACCCCGGCCTCGTCCAGTGCCGGGCCGCGAAGCGCCGCCGCGCCGAAGCGCCCGGCAGGTCGCGCCTCTGTCGCCGACCGCATCCCGCCCCAGCTCTACATCGTCGGTTCGGGCCTCATCCAGTACGTGGGCGCGGCGCTCGCAGTCGTCGCCTTCGCATCCGTCGAACCCGCGTCCGTCGCCTGGTGGCGCGTGGTCACCGGCGCGGTCGTCCTCCTCGCGTGGAAGCGCCCCTGGCGCGGCGGCCTGACTCGCTCGGACCTGGCGATCTCCGCGCTCTTCGGGGTCATCATCCTGACGATGAACTCGTCGTTCTACGAGGCCATCGCGCGCATTCCCCTGGGCACAGCCGTCTCCATCGAGTTCATTGGCCCGGTCGCCGTCGCCGTCATCCGAGGCCGAGGCTGGCGCCCGCGCGTCGCCGCCGTCCTCGCCTTCGCGGGAGTCGCATGCATCGGCGGACTCGCCCTCGACCTGAGCGTCGCGAGCGTGCGGGTCGGCGTCGCATGGATTCTCCTGGCCGCGCTCGCGTGGTCCGCGTACATCGTCGTGGGCCAGCGGGCCTCCTCCACTCGCGACGGGGTGACGAACCTGGCCCTCGGCTGCGCGTGGGGCTCCCTGTTTTTCGCGCCCATCCTCGGGCCGGGAGCCATGGCGGCCACGACCTCGTGGAAACTGATCGCGATCGTCGTGGGCGTGGGACTGCTCTCCACAGCCATCCCCTACAGCTTCGAGGCGATCGCGATGCGTCGCCTGGCCGCCTCCACCTTCGCCCTGTTTGCCGCGATTCTCCCGGCCACGTCCGCGCTGGTCGGAGCCGTCATGCTGCGCCAAATTCCGGGTGTCTTCGAGCTGATCGGCCTGGTCCTCGTGTCGGTCGCTGTGTGGCTCGCCTCGCGCGCGTGATCCGCGCACCGAGCGGGGTGGGCGGCGCTGTCCCAACCGATAGTCGCGACCGGGGCATGAAAGCTGGTGCCCTCTGGTGAATTCTTCGCGATGAGGCGCGCTTTCTGGATAGGTTGTGATGATCTGGATAGGTTGTGACGATCTGGATAGGTTAATAACCTATCCGGATGTGCGCGATGTATCTGTATCCAGGGCGCGGTGATCCTGTGTCCCGCGCGCTGACGCCTCGTCAGTCGAGGCTGAGCTGGTGAGGCGTGTGCTTGCCGCCGCGGGCGATCACCCAGAACGCGAACCACGCGCCGGCGGACCCGACGATCATGACGAGCACCATCGGCACGGCGCTGTCGCCGCCCGAGGTTGCCAGGGGGGCCGCGACTCCGTTAGCCAGAGACTGGAACACGCCCATGACGGACGAGGCCGTGCCCGCCTGCTCGCGCGCCTCACTCATGGCCTGCGCGCCCGAATTGCCGAAGATAAACGCGTTCGCCGTCATGATGAGCGCGAAGCCCACGCACGTCGGAATGAGTGGCAGGTCGAGTAGGAACGTCGACACTGCCAGCGTCACGACGCCGGTCGCGGCGATCGTGAGGCCCGTGATGATGAGTGTGCGCGGCGTGAAGTGTGAGATCAGGCGCACGTTGACCAGCGCGAATCCGGTCGACAGCAGCGCGTTGAACGCGAAGACCCACGCGAAAGCCATGGGGGACAGGCCCAGCGGTCCCTGCAGGACGTAGGTGGCGTTCGAGATGTAGCCGAACATGCAGAAGCTCGAGAAGGCGTTGACCAGCATGAAACCCACGAAGGGGCGGATGCGCACGACCTGGACGAGGCCGTGGAAGAACCGGGGGATACCGCCGGGGTGGCGGCGCTCCTCGGGCAGCGACTCGGGCACGACGAGCCAGGCGAGGGCCGCCATGAGTAGCGTGAACGCGGCGAGCGCCCAGAAGATGACCCTCCACGTCGAGTGCGTGATGATGAACGCGCCGAGGACCGGGGCGAGCATCGGCGCGAAGCCGACGATCGCCTGGATGAGGCTCATCGCGCGCGCCAGCATCTTGCCATGTGCGACGTCGACGAGGATCGCGCGCGCCACCGAGGAGGCGACGCCGCCGCCGAGGCCCTGGAAGACTCGGCCCACGAGGAGTACCCAGATGTTCGGCGTGAACACGCAGATCATGGAGCCGATCAGGGCGGTGATGCCGCCGGTGATGATGGGGCGGCGTCGCCCGATCTGGTCCGAGATAGCACCGCCCAGCACCTGCCCGGACGCGTAGCCCACGAAGAAGGTGGTGAGCGTGAACCCGAGCATCGTCGAGTTCGTCGCCAGGTCCGCCGTGATCTGCGGGAACGCGGCCGAGTACATGTCGGTCGCCATCGGGGGCACGGCGTTTTGTACGGCCAGCGTGATCAGCAGAACCACGGTGAGGGCCCCGCCGACGATGCCGCTGCGGTCCTGGGTGTCGTTATTCGTCATGGGGTAATTGTGCGCCCCTGGGGGAATATAAAATAGGTTCCTCGGTTGAATACTTGACGAATCTCTCACCCCCGCAGGGGCCGATATGCACACATGTGCTCAGGTGTAGTGCTCCCGCTCAGCCAACACCTCGACCGCGCTCACTCCTCGTCCGCTCGTGCCTCCAATGCGTCCGCCGCGGCCTCGATCTGGCTGCGCGACGGGCACGAGGCCGGACCGACGACCGTCGCTGACAGCGCACCCGCACAGTTGGCGAGGAGAAGCGCCCTCTCCAGGGGGATCCCCTGTGCGAGGGAGGCCGCCAGCACCCCGGAGTGCGCATCGCCAGCGCCATTCGTGTCGATTGCCTCGACGCGAGGAGTCGGGACATGGGACGCGTCCTCATGGACGGTATCCGTGGCAGCCACCGAGGGACGGGCGACATATGCGCCCGCAGCTCCCGCGCGTACCACGACGGGGCGGCCCAGCAGGCCGAACATTGCGCACGCCGCTTCGTGAGGCTCACGGCACCGGTCGCGGACGCTCGAATCCTCGCTCCGCTTCCCGATCTCCTGAGCTTCCCTGTGGTTCATCGAGATGATGACGTCGCGCGTCGGCAAGCCGTCCGGGATTCCGATGACGGGGGAGACGTCCAGCACGACGCGCACGCCCTCGGGCAGGGCGTGCAGCGCAGCCTGAGCGGCTTCCTTGTTCGCGGGGTGGTCCATGAGGTATCCGTCGACGTAGAGGACGTCCCCCGGGTTCATCGTGCGCACGAAATCAGCCCACGCGCTCGCGGGTACCATCGTCTCGGCGCCCTTGGTCGAGATGAACGTGCGCTCGCCCGTGCGGTCTGTGAACGCGATGCAGAACCCGTTGTCGATGCCTGCGACGCGAGGCCCGGCATCCGTGATCCCCTCGCGCGCCAGCGCCGCTTGGATGAGCGAGGAGTAGGGGCCCTCGCCGATCGGGCTGAGGGAGAGGGCCTCGGCCCCCATGCGCCGCGCCGCCACGAGGGCGTTGAAGCCCCCGCCCACGTGCATCCCCTCGTCGACGGCCCACACGTCGCCGCCGGGGGAGGGGAGGGCCTCGCCACGAACGGCGAGGTCCACGAGGATCTGGCCCATGAGGACAACGCGGCCTGCGGGGGAGGCAGGCGACGAGGTGGGGGCCGGCTCCTCCGGAGAAGTGACGCCGCGCGAAACCTCGGGCGTGGCATCCGAAGAGGCATCCGTGGGAGCATCCTCCTGGCGGCCGACAAGCACCTGATCGCGCAGCTCTAAGAGCTCCCCGGCGACGGAGGGAAGGCCGAGGCGGGAGACCTCCTCGACCTGAGCGAGGGCGCTGCCGTCGAAGACCCCGACCCCCGCCGCCGCGCCCAGGATCGCGCCCGCGATTGCGCCGATCGTGTCCGTGTCGCCGCCCAGATTCGCGGCATCCAGGAGGGCGCGCGGGGAGGGGTCGCGCGCGAGCAGTGCGAAGGCCATGGGAATCGCCTGCGCCGAGGCCACGGAGGAGCCGATCTGCTCGGCCAACGACTCCGGGGATGGTGACGGGGGAGTGGACGCCAGCTCCAGCGCCCGGCGCGTCGCCGCCACGACGTCTGGGTCCGGTGCCCACGCGCCGCGCTCGGGCAGCGAATCGACGTAGGACACGGCCTCCCACAGCAGCGCCCGCACATCCGAGGCGGACGACGAAGCCGCATCGATCCCCAGGGACACGGCCGCCGCCACGAGCGCAGCCGACTGGAAGCCCTGTCGTGTCGCGTGCGTGACCTGACAGGACGACCACACGGACTCGGCGAAGGCCTGCGGATCCGCCGTCGAAACCGCGATGCCGACCGGGGTCACGCGCATCGCCGCGCCATTCGTCGTTCCCGCCCCGCCCACGCTCAGCGGATCCTCGCCCGCACGCACGCGCTCGAGCGCCGCCTTCGTGGAGGGGCCCAGCAGGTCGAGCGACCCGCGCGCAATCATCGAATCCTCCCAGGCCAGCAGCGCGTGAGCGAACTCGCCCGCGTCCAGGGCCGCGTGACCCGAAGAGGAGCCCCGGCCTCGTACCAGGAGGGAAGCAATCAGCAGCGCCTGCTCCGTGTCATCCGTGACCGAACCGGCCGGCATCCCCGGCGCATAGGGCTGGGAGGCGTCACCGTCCACGAGCCCCGTGATACGTCCGTACACCGCGCGGATCTGCGCAGGCGACATCGCCTGCGTCGGCATTCCCAGCGCGTCTCCGAGCGCCAGCCCGGCCAGGGCGCCATGCGCGCGAGACAAACGAGGATCCATCCGTGCACCTCCAGCGCGGGCGCGCGCCCGCAGATAGCGTGAACGCCCCGGAACATTCCGAGGCGACCAGTAGGCCCAGGGGGACTCGAACCCCCAACCTACGGATTAAAAGTCCGCTGCTCTACCATTGAGCTATAGGCCCATGCCCACATTGTAGAAGGAAGCGGTCCCCATGGCCCAATCAAACACCCCTCGCCGCCCGGCCATGCTCGACGCCGCGCGGGCGGAAACGATCATCGGCGACGAAGATCCCGCCTCCCTTGCCGCCGTCGCGCACACCGCCGCGTGGGCGCTCATGGGCATCGGTGACGACAACTTCACGGACGAGGACGTGGCGCGCCTGCGCGACACAGTGCGCACCCGCGGCATCGACACCATCGCCCACGTGTGGTCGCGCAGCCCCGAATTCACTCTCCCCGGCGCCCTGTGGCGCGTCTACCTGCTCCACGAGTGGTACCACCGCGATCCGCTCCTGGTGGCCGAGCGCTACGCCGACGGCTCGCGCGCGCCTATCATCCAGGGGCTTGAGGCCCCCGTCGAGCTGCGTTCCCTGAGCCTCATCATGGAAGAGGTCGACTCCCTGCTGCGGGGCGACCTCACCGACGACGACCTCGAGTACGTGCTCGGCGAGGCCTCCCGCGCCATGCGTGTCCTCGCCGCCGGCGAGGCCGGGGCCCTGTGGATCGAAGACCCCACCGACCCGCTCGCCCACCGCGTCACCATGCGTCACTCCGCCCTGCTGGCAACCGCCGACGAGCTCGACGTCGCGGCCCGCGAGGCCGCCGTCGGCACGCTCGACTGAGACACGTCCACCGGCGCGGAGCCCGTCCCCCCGCCGCCCCTTCCGCCCGCTCGTCACGGCCCACGAGGCCGCCGGATTCGCGCCCGGCGCAACCCCGACCTCGTGAAGGTGGCGCGCCCATCAGGGCGCGGTCGGCGCGGGGCGACTACCCTGGACCCTATGCGCCCGATGCCAGCCCCACGCCCCCAGCGACTCGTTCGCTCCGCGGGCGCGCTCGTCTGGCGCTTCACAGACCCCGCGCGAGTCGCGCGCCCCGGCGAGCCCATCGACCCCGCGGACATCGAAGTCCTCATGGTCCACCGCCCCCGCTACCACGACTGGTCCTGGCCCAAAGGCAAGGCCGAAAACGGTGAACCCCTCCTCGCCGCCGCCGTGCGCGAAGTCGAAGAAGAGACAGGCCAGATCATCACCCTGGGCGCGCCCCTGACGACCCAGCGCTACCGGCTCGGCGGCGGGCAAACCAAGGAAGTCCACTACTGG
>NZ_ALIY01000234.1:0-3046 GCF_000283035.1 Actinomyces sp. ICM58 | reverse complement strand
CCGCCCTGCTCGGGGGCCTGCGCAGCCGGGGCCTCGGCGGGGGCCTGCTCGGCGCGCGCCTTCTTACCCTCGCCACCGCAGCCGCAACCGCAGCCGCCGTCCTCGGAAGGGACGGTGTTGGCGTCGACCAGCTTGAACATCTGACGGTCAGTCATGTCTTTTCCTTATCCTCCGGCCCGCAGGGCCATTTCGGTAAACCTCATACAGTGTAGGCGCGCCTCAGCCGTGCCCGCGCGTTCACTTAATGAGGAACTCGGCCTCGACCTCGACGCTGACGTTGAGGGGCAGGGCGGCGACGCCGACGGCGCTGCGCGCGTGCTGGCTGCCGAAGATCTCGCCGAAGAGCTCGGAGGCGCCGTTGATGACGCCGGCCTGGCCGTAGAAGTCGGGGCGCGAGGACACGAAGCCGACGACCTTCACGACGCCCGCGAGGTTGTCGATGCCGCCCGCGACGGACGCGGCTGCGGCCAGGGCATTGAGGGCGCACACGCGCGCCGCGTCCTTGGCGTCCTCGGGGTCCGCGCCGTCTTCGCCGACGGCGCCGATGCACACGGGCTCACCGCCCACGACGGGGATCTGGCCGGAGGTGCGCACGACGCCGCGGTCGATGACGGCGGGCACGTAGGCGGCGACGGGGGTGGCGACGGCGGGCAGTTCGAGGCCGAGTTCGGCGAGTTTTTCGGAGGGGAGCATGGGGGTCCTTTCGTTGTCATTGACGAGGCCGGGGCTGGTCCGTTGATCCCAGTGTAGTTGGGCGCCTCGAAGGGATGGCAGGTGGGCGCACGGGGGCAGGGGGTGGGCATTCTTGACTTCTTGTGCGCTGTCTCATAGGGTGTGGGGAAGACTTGCCAACCGGTAGAGGAGGAGCAATGGAGGACTTTAGTATCGACTACGCCGAGATCACTGCTGTCAACGTGCATCTCAGTGATGCTGGATCAAGGTTTCAATCGGAAGAAATACCGTCCACCCCCGACTCGTCTGCGCTTGGGGGGCTCGTCGTGTTCACAGCCCATGGGCTCTATACGAACCAGATTAACAAACGTCGAAAGAACGTTATAACCTGGCATGAAAAAACAGCATCCTCCCTATCCGATACTTCCAGGCAAAATCAGAATAACGACCACAGCTGGGCTACCGTTTTCAACACTGATCTCAATTCTCCACTCTAGGTAGTTTACGATATGTCTTTTTTATTTGCATCATTCATCAACGACGCTCCAGGAAATGCATCTGCCGTCTTGCAACTCGCTGACCAGTGGGACGCCTATGCGCTGAAGTGCGACAGTGGAGCCGACGAGATCTCGCATGCACAGACGCTCGTTCCTTCGTGGAAAGGCGAGGCTCGCGATTCCTTCGACAAGTCGATCGAACGCCAACGAAACCGATATATCAACATCGGAGGGGACGCCACGACTGGTTCTTCCGCGATTAGCACCTACGGATGGGAAATCCACGCGGCGCAAAGCTATATCGAGAACCTTCGATACGAGGCTGCACTTCTAGACAGGCACCTCGCAACCGCTCAGATCACTTCCGTCAGCGAGTATATGACCGTCTTCATGGAGTGCTACCAAAAGGCTAACGTCCTCGTTGCGGAGGCAACTAAGCGCATCATGCAGGTGAAGAGGGCAGCCAACCAGTGCGCTGCGGATCTGTTACGCACTGTGCATATCGAGCCAGTCCAGATAGGCAAGAAGGGCCCCAACGAAGGCGGGCAGATGGGGCAACTGTCACAAGACGAGATCGCCCAGATCCAACAGGACCTTGAGGCACTCAAGAACGGGACGTTCGATTGGGAGGGGATGGAGCAAGGGTACATCGGTGACTGCTACTACCTGGCCAGCCTGGCTGCTCTTGCACAGACACCGGAGGGGCAGGCAAAGCTCGCCGCGATGATTCGCCCCCACTACGACGAAAACGGAGACATCGATGGTTTTCTTGTCAACGTTCCGACCGACCCCGATAATCCGAATGATGCGCCAGGGCGCGAGGTCTTTGTCCATAGCAAGTACCTGAACGGCGCCACGCAAGGTGGACGTGTCGGCGCCTACTCCATCCTGGAGGCAGCCTGGGGGCAAAACCATCCCGGAGGTTCTAACGACTCGGATGACACTCCTCCGGGAATGACTAGCGGCCTACCGGCAAATACTCTCAAAATGATCACCGGCAACCAGCCGGAGCTCATTCTCTCTTCACCCACCAACTCGGCCGGATATTCGAGCACTGAACGCGACACTATCATCGCGGCCTCCGCTCAACAACAACCAATCGTTTCATCCACATCATCATCCCAAGGTGATTTTGATAACCATGGTGTAGCTCTCGTAGAGGCCTCTGTCGGCGGTCAAGAAGTGGAGCTCAAACTCTACAAAAGTCACGCGTACACGATGGTTTCCGCGGACGAAAACGGCGTCACGCTCTGCAACCCACACAATCGCAACCGGGACTCGTCGGATAATGAGATCGACGCGACCTTCACGATTTCCTGGGAAACCTATGAAAAGTACTACGGGCGAACAACGATCGGAAGCACGTCCTGATGTTGGCACAACCTATTTCCTTCAACAGGCCTCGCACGGAGACACGACACTATTGACACGCCGACAAACCGTCAGCACCACATAACTTAGTCAGGAGCACACGCATGCCAGCACACAACGAACACATTGTCACCGTCGGCGAAACCGGACAGTTTTTCCCCCGCAAGGGGAAACGCTCGCCCGTCTATCTCATCTCGCGCGTGCACATTGACGGCGGCATCATGAAGGCCAGCTTACAAGGCGGATATTCGGCCAGGGATATTCCCGGTGGCAGTGTCAGTACAACACTGATTGTAGGCGAGCCCTTCCATGCCCCTTACACGGGCACCTTTACCCTTCTCGACGTCAGTCCCGCGCAGAGCCTCGAGGGCCACGGCTCAGCCACCTTCCGCTTCGAACCCGACCCAGACTTCGAAGTCTCCGACACGATCTAACCCATGACACACATGACACACACGCTCCGCCAGCCCGCGCACGCGGCCGCCGCCTGCGCGGGCCTGGCCCTG
>NZ_ALIY01000233.1:0-4411 GCF_000283035.1 Actinomyces sp. ICM58 | reverse complement strand
GACGCGCCCCCCGCGCCCGAGGCCGACCCCGCCGAAGGGGGCGAGCGCTTCGCTCCCCCGCCGGGCAGCGATGCCACCGCCCGCTAGCCGACGTGGAAGTAGCGGTCGACGAGCTCCTCGACGGACACGCGCGAGTCTGCCAGGTCGTCGCGCAGGTGCATGTCGCCCAGTTCCACCAGCCGTGAGGCCCACGAGTCGATGAGGCCGGCGGGGAACACGCCGCGTGCCTCGTAGTCCTCGCGCTGGGCGAGAAGGCGCCCGGCCGCCTCGAAACACGACGAGGGCAGCTGGTCCAGTCCGGGGGTCTGGGATGCGTCGCCGTCGACCTTGCGCTCGCGCGCGTAGTCGGCCATGCCGGGCTGCGTGAGTCCGAGGCGAGCGGCGACCGCGATCCCCGCGAGCAGCAGGTGGATGGCCGCCGAGCCGTCGGGGCTGCGTAGCTCGACGGTCTGTGAATCGTTGGGAAGCCCGGTGATGGGCGCCTCGTTGGGGTTCGCATCGCGGAACATGGAGTCGTCGATGTGTTGCCATCCGAGGGGCACGCGCACGAGGACCGATCGGTTGCGGTCTCCCCAGCAGATCGCGGTCGGGGCCTCCTGGTGAGGAACGAGGCGCAGGAACGAAGTGGGCACCGTGTTCCCGAAGGCGGTGAGCGACGCCGCGTGGGAGAGGTAGCCGCCGATCACCTTGAGGGCGTCTTCGGTCAGCCCTTCGCCGGTCGAGAATTGGTTCACCCCGTCTTTGACGAGGCGGGTGTGGAAGTGCATGCCAGAGCCCGCCTGGCCGACCACGATCTTGGGCGAGAAGGACACCTCGATGCCGTAGGAGTGGGCGACCTCGCGCAGCACCCACTTGGCCAGGACCATCTGGTCGGCCGCGTCCATCACGTCGACCGGCAGGAACTCGATCTCCTGCTGGATCATCTGGCGGCCCTCGGCGACGAAGTTTCCGACCTCGGAGTGCGCGTATTTGACGGCGCAGCCCATACTCACCAGGTGAAGCAGGGTTTCGGTGCGCACATCCTCCCACTTCGAGAACGGACCGGACTCGTGGTAGCCGCGTTGCTCTTCGACACGGAAGAGGGGTTCTTCCGGGGAGAAGAGGTAGTACTCGAGTTCGCCGAGGGCCTCGAGGGTGCAACCCGTGTCTTCCTGGAGGGCGCGCTGTGCCTTGCGAAGGATCTCCTGGGGGGCGGAGGCTAAGGGGGCGCCGTCGACGTCGTAGAAGCCGCAGAGGAATTCCAGGGTGGGGATGGTGGAGAAGGGGTTCAGGAACGCCGTCGACAGGCGCGGGACGACGTAGAGGTCCGAGGAGGTCGCCTCGACGAAGGTGAACAGGGAGGAGCCGTCGACACGTTCGCCGAGGGTGAGGACACGGTCGAGGTGCGCCTTGGATTGGATCGCGAAGTTGAGGGTCTTGAGCCGCCCGTCTCCCCCGACGTAGCGCAGGTTGAGCATCGGGATTCGGTTGTCCTCGATGTAACCGATGATGTCGGCTTTGGTGAACTCCTTCGGCGGCTTGCGCAGTGCCTGCACGAGGGGGTTGGGACTGAGGGAAACGGTGTCGGTCGAGAGCATCTTGAACTCCTCTTTGAGCATGACTTGTGCCACCCCATTGTGTCACATGACACCGCATCGAAACAGCCGAGGTCGACGCCATGCCGGGAAGGGGACACCGAATCATCCCCGAGATCTGTCTTCCCAGCCACGCACCCGAATCCCCCTCGGCAGCCGCACCCGCCCCGGCCTCGTTCGGCCTCGTCGAGGCCGCCGTCCACCACGTGTGCGACCTATTCCCTTCCCCGGTCTTGTCCACCGTCCAGGAGGAGGGAGCGCCGCGAGAGGAGACCGCCGTTCGCTCACACTCCGAGGGCAAGGCTCCGCCGCACACGCGCTGCCATGGGACCGCATGCGCCCCATCATCGAGTGCGAGAGCGCGCACCTGGGCCGCGCGATCCCCCATCGCAGCGCGCCGCGCGCATAGCTGAGGGCCGCGCACCACAAGCAGGTACGCGGCCCGTGCCCCCTAGCGGGGCGAGGTTCGGAGCAGGCATGGAACCCGCCCCACTAGGCTCATCATGAACGCGGAGACCAGGACTTGAGGCGTTCAACGAGTTCACGAGCCCTCATATCCAAGCGCTCAGCTTCTGGCGTATCTCCGCTCTTCATCGCACGCCAATACTCGATCTTTGTGCGCAAGAACTCACGTCGTAATTCGATAATCTGCGCCTCCTCCTGAAGGCGCGCGTCCTGCTGTTCCAGCAGGGAAATGAACTCCGCGACGTCACGCTCCGCGCCCAGCCCGGAACGCACGTACTCACGCATGTCGGCGATCGACATTCCGGACGCCGACAGGCACGCGACCCAGGTCAGCAGCTCCAGGTCGCCCTCGGTGTAAATACGGTGGCCACTGGAGGGATCGCGCGCGATGGCCGGAATGACGCTGACATCCTCGTAGTAGCGCAAAGTCGACGGGGGCAGGCCAACGAGCGCCGCTACCTCCTTAATGGAGTACGTGCGCCCGATGCCTGTTCCTGCCATAACCTCACCCTAAAAGACCTCAAGTCCTTGAAGTCAAGCGGAACTGCGGGACGTGTATCACGCGGTGCGACCAGCGCAAAAGCCGTTCACGAAACCAGGCCGGGGCGCCCGTCATCGAACGGCAGCAACGACCGGTCACGCGTCATGAGTCGAGCAGCTCAGCGCGGCGCTGGAACGCCCAGATCGGGCAGGTCTGTTCCCTCAGGCGAACCTCGACGAGATCGAGGAGCTCGCAGCCTCCGTTGGTATAGAAGCGCGCGTTGGATTCCGTCGATGTGACGAAGCCATACGCGCGACCGCCCCTCTTTGCCACAAAGTCCGGCAGCACTTTGGCAACGAGCCAACGCCCCACCCCCTTGCCGCGCATGTGACGGTCCACTGACAGGACCTCGAGGTACCAGTCAAAATCACCCAGGTCGATGGCGACCTGATCGCTACGCGCCGCCACCTCGTCAAACTGGAGGACGAGCAAGGGGGTCGCGTAGCGGAAGAGCTCGTGCCCACCGTTGATGAAGTTATCCCAGAAACCGACCTTGCGATCGTGCATGAGCGCCACGGCGACGACGCGCCCCTCATGCTCGACGACAAGCGCATTCCTGCACCTCAGATAGGCCCTGACGAGCATCCGATTGACCGCTTCCAGGCATTGCGGGTAACGCTCCGGCTGGTAGAGATACGGTTTCAGCATGATGTGAAACGGGTAATCTAGGAATCCCTCGGTGATAATGCGTGTCATTTCGGGGATATCTGCACTAGTTGCGGGTCGACACTTCACTGCAGCCCTCCTCTGTTATGTCGGACAGTATCGCGTGACGAGGTCGAAAACCTGACCACAGGTAGACAGTTGTCATACTACGCGATGAGCCACAATCTGACCTTGTCAGTAAACTGTGATGCGCTTTGACAGTCAGAGAAGGATTACTTCACGACCGGTCAGGCACTGTCGGACTTGCGCGCCCTCGTTGCTTTGTATCCACGAACGGACGATAATCGAGTGACCCATCTCAGGAGGACTGCATGCGATTCTTTCGTGCCCTGTGCGCTGTGCTCGGGGCCCTACTCATCGTGCCCGCCCTGCCTTCAGCGTCCTTTGCGACCGACGCTCCGACCGTATCGGAGGCGTTTGTCCTAACCAAGGACGGGCAGCTCGTGGACACGCTGACCGTCAGGGACCCGTCACGCACTATGACGGAGTCGACGTGCCAGCCCTTTGCGGGTAGCTCGACCGACCACCGCGTCCAGTTCGTCCTGTTGGACGACGCGGCGGTGTGCCACATGCAGCTCATGTACACCCGTGCTGAGGACGAGACGGAGTTCGAGCTCAAGGATTCGGGCGAATTCATCATGACGGCGCGAACCGATCAGACCATTGATGGGTACCGCCGGAATTTTGGCGTGACACTGGTGATGACCTCCCTCTCGCTGAGCGTGGAGGGGGACGTGAAGTCGTCGACGGCCGGGGCGGCGAACTCGTCCATGACCTACGAGAACCGTTCTTTTACCGTGGTGACGTGGAAAGACTCCGTCCCCGAGGTGATCACCGTTCGTGGGAATCTGGCGGCCGGCGGCGACCGCTCCGCCGCTGGCGGCACTCGCGCGCTGCGGGATCCGTGGGGCGTCACTCCTCCCCCGGGTCGTCCCGAGGCCGGGGCCGCGCAGAGTGGTAGCGAGCCGTCGTCCGAAGCCTCCTCGTCGGGTCCATCGATCGGCCTGCTTATCGGCTTGATCGTCGGCCTCATCGTCGTGGTGCTCGTCGGCGTCTTCGTCGTTTATGCGAAGCGCTCGAAGAAGTCTCCGGCGCCGACGAAGGGTGCGCGGTCCCCCGCACCCGCGTCGCACGTGCGCCCGCAAGGCCCCCAGCACGGCGAGGA
>NZ_ALIY01000232.1:0-4147 GCF_000283035.1 Actinomyces sp. ICM58 | reverse complement strand
CCGGCCTCATGAGCGGCACGGTCGTTCACTGGTGGGGCATCATGAGCCACGTCGTGATCCCGATGTTCGCCTCCCCCATCATCGGTTTCATCGTCGGCTACATCGTCATGAAGTTCGTTCTATGGCTGCTGCGCAAGGCCCAGTATCACCGCACGATGCGTCGTTTCCGTGCCGCCCAGCGCATCTCCTCGGCTGCGATGGCCCTGGGCCACGGCATCCAGGACGCGCAGAAGACGATGGGCATCATCGTCATGGCGCTCATGGCGGGCGGTTACGGCCAGCACCACAACATCCTCGATCCGATCACGGGCGAAATGAACGTGCCCCTGTGGGTGAAGATTTCGAGCGCTCTGGCGATTTCGCTGGGTACCATGGCCGGCGGTGGGCGCATCATGCGCACCATTGGCCGCAAGATCATCGACCTGGATCCGGCTCGCGGCTTCACCGCCGAGGCCGTGTCCGCCTCGATCCTGTACCTGTGCTCCTACGTCATCCACGCCCCCATCTCGACGACGCAGGTCGTGTCGACGGCGATCATGGGCGTGGGTTGCACGAAGCGTTTCTCCGCGGTTCGCTGGGGCGTCGCGGGCAGCATCGTCACCGCGTGGTTCCTCACGCTGCCGGCCGCGGCCATCGTGTCTGGCATCGTGTATCTCCTCGTGGCGCTGCCTCTGGGGGTCCACTAGTGGCTTCCCGTCGTCTCGTCAGCCTGGTCGCGGCCCTCGCGCTTCTCGTCCCGCTCGCCGCATGTTCGGATTCGTCCGTCATGCACATGCGGGTCGGCCAGTGCATCCTCATGCCCGAGGACAAGACCACGACCACGGTTGAGACGACCGGCTGCACCCGAGAGCATGACGCCGAGGTCTTCTATGTGACCTCCGCCGACGACGGGGATTTCCCCGGCGAGGAGGAGCTCAACAAGCAGGCCGGCGCCCAGTGCCTCGAGCATTTCAAGGAGTACATCGGGTCGAGCTACCTGACGTCCACTCTCGACATGACGTGGATGATTCCGACGAAGGATTCGTGGGCGCACAACGATCGGGCGATTGTGTGCTTGGCGCGTCCCATGGATCGCTCCACACTCACCTCGTCGGTGAAGGACTCGGGCCTGTAGGCCTTCCCTCGTCGGCGCCGTCGGGTGGCACGCGGCCTTTGGGCCGGGTGCCACCCGCTTTTTACTGGTTGAAGGACATAGCGTGTTGGTTGTGTAGAGACTTTTCGGTGTGCTGGCGGGTGACAATCAACATTGAAGGTGGTTGTTTCATCGTGGGGGCATGAATGCCTCCACATGCCCGGCGTGTGGGCGGACGCCCGGCCAGGCATCGTTGTGTCCACAACGCAGGCACCTCGCTCGCAACGCCCCGTTGTCGGCGTTTGTCGCCGAGGTGGTCTGCGATGCGGGCGCCTCACCGCCCCGAACCGCGACCTCACCGCCACCAAACGGGGGGAATTGCACCAATAGAGGCGCGACACGCCGGCGACACGCCGAAGCAAGGCTCCTAATGCTGCAAAACCCCCATTATTACCCCTAGCGTTATACTCCCGATCCGGTGCAATCCTCCCGATGGTGTTCGTCCTGTCTGTGGAGCTGCGGCGTGGGCGCCCGAGCACAGACGCCCCTCCCCCGACGACGCATGGGACTAACCACCGCCAACACGTTGCGCCCTATCACCGTTGTTTACTGTCGCCATCCGTAGTTGCTAGAGTGTACGAACGCGACACCATCCCCGTCGCATGAGCAGCGAGGCTTTCCCGAGGCCATCGCTCCCCTCACACAAGGAAGATCATGTCCCACCGCTCCCGTTCCTTAACGTTTCTCTGCATCGGCGCCGCCCTTCTGAGCCTGGGCCTGTCCGCTTGCTTCCCCGTCTCACTGAGGCCCCGCAGCTCCTCCGGGGGCTCTTCCGGGGGTTCGTCCGGGCCCACCAGCTCCGTCCTTGACCTGTACGTCGGCCAGTGCATCCAGAACCCGGGCGTGGACTCGATTACCGACGTGGAGAACGCGGTGTGTACGAACGAGCATTGGGGGGAGGTTTTCCACGTTATGACAATCACCTCCTCGCAGATGCCCTCCGAGGATGCCATGGATGATATGGCCTGGGACGCCTGCGTTGACGCCTTCGATGCCTACGTGGGCAGGCCCTACGACGAGTCCGACCTGGATTTCAGGTGGTTCGGGCCGTCCCAGGAGAGCTGGGCGGAAGGGGATCGCACCATCCAGTGCATCGCGATCCGCACGGACGGTGACCCCCTGTATCAGCCGGTGCGCAATTCGGGCATCTGAGCCGCCTCCGGCCGCGGCGTGATGATCCTGAGGCTCGTGTGGCGGCCCGGCATGACCCCGGCCACCTCCCCTTTACCGTGCGGTATTTGAATTGTTATAGTGACAACAGCATGGCGACGGGCACCACCCTGGGCCCGCGTCGTCGCAGCTGAGCGGTTTCGCCTCCCGCGGGCCGCGATCCCATCTCATCAAGGAGCACTATGTCCCACGCAATGCGTCCCGCCCTGGCTCTCGGCGCCTCCGCCGCGATCCTGGCCCTCGGCCTGTCCGCTTGCTCTGGCCTGCCCTTCGGCGGCCGCACCCCGTCCGATCGTTCCTCCGAGACCTCCTCGTCGCGCTCCTCGGAGAGCCCCTCCCCCGAGGCCACCGGCTCCGACACCTCCGCGTTCGCGATGTACGTCGGCCAGTGCATCAACACCCCCGACGGCGCCACCGCGACCGTCGAGGAGTTCGACTGCAACCAGCCGCACAACGGCGAGGTCTTTTACATCCACAACCTGACGGATGCGACGCGCCCGTCCGAGGACGACATGGAGAAGAAGGCAACGGACGCCTGCCTGGCAGCCTTCTCCCCCTACGTCGGCAAGGACTACGAGGACTCCAACCTGAGCATCGTGTGGATGTACCCCACGGTTCAGACCTGGACGACGGGCGACCGCGAGATCGTCTGCATCGCGACCACCGATGACGATTCGACACTGAACCAGTCCATCAAGGGCTCCGGCATGTGATTCGCATCCTGTGCGGCGGCGGTTCGGCTTCGGCCGGGCCGCCGCGCCTTGTCAGCGGCGCTCCCGAGCAGTTCCGATCGCGGGCACCAAGAACCCGGATCGTGCGGTCGCCGCGGCGTTATATAGTGGAAATAGCACAACGACCAGCAATCAGGCTCGCCGCGCCGCGCTCTTCCATCACGTGTGCGAAGGCGTCGTTGCTCCAAGGAGAATCATGTCTCAACGTTCCTTCGCATCCCGCACCGCGCGCCCCGCGCTGATCCTCGGGGTCTCGGCTACCATCCTGAGTCTGGGCCTGTCCGCCTGTTCCGTGTCAATGTCTGGAACTCGCAAGCCTTCGAATGGCTCCCGCACGCCGGCGGCCTCCGCGACGGCCGATACACAGACGCAGCAACACATCGGGGAATGTTTCCAGTTCGGGCCCGATGAGGACAGTCAAGTCACCAACGTCGACTGCAACCAGCCTCACGATGGGGAATACTTTCATATTTTTGACTTCGCAGGCACGAACCGTCCGTCCGACGACGAGTTTAACGAGGAGAGCGACGAGGTCTGCGGCCTGATCTTCGAGCACTACGTCGGCAAGCCCGTCGCGGACTCCACGTTGGACTACGACTGGATGCTTCCCCTTTCACAAACCTGGGCAAAAGGTGACCACACGGTGCAATGCTACCTCTTCGCCAAGGACGACAGTAAGCTCACCGGTTCCGCGAGGAACTCCAACATGTGACCCTGTTTCTACGCGCGCTTGTGGCGGCTCGGCTAATGCCGGGTCGCCTCAGTGCTTCTTGGAGGCCTTGCGCGCGTGAGTGGCGGGGTTCTTGGTGGTCACGCCGTGCGTCTCGAAGGCGGCAACGACCGGCCCGTCGGGACCGTGCTCGACGTGGGCGACCAGGATCTGGCCGTGCTTGAGGGTGGGGAGGTCGCCGCCCGCGACTGTGTTTGCCCCGTAGGCCCGGAGTTCCTCGACGATGAGGTCGCGCGCGGCTCCGGTCACAGACACGAGGGTCGTGCCGCCCGGCTCGCGGAGGCGCTGCGCGGCGAAGGCGCGCACCCGGCCCGCTCGAGCGTCCTCGTCGATCTGTTCGGCGGCATCGGGCTGGGTGCCGAGGGCATCCACGAGCGTCACGGA
>NZ_ALIY01000231.1:0-3675 GCF_000283035.1 Actinomyces sp. ICM58 | reverse complement strand
CGGGGGCGGGCCTCGGCTGGCTGAGCGAGGACGAGGCCTGGGACACCCTCGCTCTCGTCAACCGCGCGCTGGACCTGTCCTACTCCTCGTGGAACGAGGTCTGGGACGCGTTCCGCACAACCCGCTGGCTGTGGGCCGCCGAGGGTAAGGCGCAGGAGGCGACCAACGACCTGCACGAGCGCAACCGAGGCACCTTCCTACTGGGCCCCAAGGGCCTGTGGACCGCCATCCCGTGGGATGCCCCCTACCCCGCCCCACGTTTCCTCCTGCTCGACGCGATCGCGTCCATGGGGGACCTGCGTCTCTTGTCACCCCAAAAGTGGGAGCGCTCCTCGGCCTGGGAGCGGGAGCTCGACAACCAGTCACGCAGCCGCGCCCCCCTGTCCTCCGGCGGCAAGCCGACCATCCAGTGACGGCCACCCCATAGGAGCCACCATATCCAACCAGAATTGCCTACCCCCGAACGACGGCCCGAAGCCAGGCGGCAACACCGGTTCCGTCCACGGCGAGGCGCCGGTGGCCGGTTTCGCGCCGCTGCTGTTCTGAGGATCTCTCAGTAGGCTCAGCCCCCTCCCCCGCAGGCCCCAACCAGGGCTCGCGGGGGAGAATTTTGTCCAGGTGTCCTCCCGCATGCTCATATCGTCCGTCGGCAAGCCGTTAGTCTTGACAGACAGCCCCGGGAGGACGCCCCCATTTCCGTGCAGAACTGCCGCGCCTGCGCGCCGTTGCCGGTATAATGTCCCCATGGACTCCTGACATAATGCCTCCCTGCCCCTCCTCCCCTAGGTGCATTATGTCCACGATTGTCTTTTCCCACGTCTTCTTTTCCTACGGCACGCTGCCCGTCCTCACTAACGTCTCCTTCACGTGTGGGCCCACCGACCGCCTCGTCGTCGTCGGCCCAAACGGGATCGGCAAGTCAACGCTGCTGGCCCTCGCAGCGGGCCAACTCCAGCCGGACTCCGGAACGATCACCGGCCCGGCACTCTCCGCGACCCAGCTAGTTCCCCTCATCGGCCCACGTCCACGCGGTCAGAACCGGGAGTCCCTCTGGCGTCTCGTCCTCCGCTCGCGGGAGACAGGGAGTCCCACACCGTCGCACAGCTCATCGATGCCGCCACGTCGGACACCCGCGAGCTGGCGGCGCGCTTCGACTTCCTCACCGAGCACCTCGCCCGGGACCCCTCTCCGCGCGACGAAGCGGAGTACGACCGTGTCCTAGCGGCGATGATCACGCGGGACGCGTGGACCATCGACACGCGCCTCGAACAGACCCTGGAGGCCCTCGACCTAGGAGGCCTCGACCGCTCCCGCCCCCTCGACTCCCTCTCCCCGGGGCAGCGTGCCCGCCTGCGCCTGGCCCTCACCCTCGTCGATCGACCAGAGGCCCTCGTCCTGGACGAGCCGACGAACCACCTGGACGCCGATGGGCGAGAGTACCTCACGCGCACTATCGACGACTGGCAGGGGCCGGTGCTCCTGACCAGCCACGACCGGGCCTTCATTGAGCGCACGGCGACGGCGCTGCTCGACCTGGATCCGACACCGTGGCGGGCGGTGGCAATCTCCCAGGGAGAGCCCGCGGACTTCGGGGCGTACAGGGTAGGAGGATCCTACTCGGACTACCTGCGCGACAAGGCCGCCGCACGCTCACGGCACACCGCGATCCATGCGGATCAGCAGGCCGAGAAACGCCGACTCGTATCTCACCAGCGGGATTCGACGGTGGTGGGGCATGCGCGCTTCAAGCCCCGCACCGAGATACGGATGGCACAGAAGTACTATGCAGACCGCGCCCAAACTGTGTCGACGAGGCGCATCAACGACGATTCCCGGAGGCTGTCGGTTCTCGCGGCACACGAAGTCCCCAAGCCCCGCTATGACCAGGGCGGGTTCTCTTTCCCTCGCGCCATGAGGACCACCACGGGCGGGACGTCACCGCACCCACACGCAATGGGCATCGCCCTGGCCGTCCGCGGCGCGTCGGTGGAGGGACGCCTCGCGCCGACCTCCTTCGAGGTGCGCTACGGCGAGCACCTCCTCGTCGCGGGGCCCAACGGGTCGGGCAAGACCACCCTGTTGGAGTGGATCGCACGCGGGGCCCCCAGCGGGGCGCACGGATGCATCGACGCCGCCTCCGGGGTCGTCCTCGTGCCCCAGGTGCTCCCGCGGCCCGGCGACCCCCTCATCCCCGAGGATGCGTGGCACCTGGGCATCGGGGAGGCCGGGAAGGGATTCGTTCCCCCAGCGGCGTGGAACCGGCCGCTCGGTGAGCTCTCCGCGGGAAACCAACGCAGGGCTCAGCTGGCGTTCGCGGCGCGGGTCGACGCTCAGATCCTCGTGATCGACGAGCCCACGAACTACCTGGACCTGAACGCCCTGGAGTCCCTCGAAGAGGCGATGCGCGAGTGGGAGGGAACCCTGGTTATCTCAACGCACGACGAGTGGCTGATCACCCGCTGGTGGGGCCGCCTCCATCGGCTCGACGAGAAACGATAGCGCTGAGGGCAGCCCCCGCTTCGCGCGTGAGACCCGTCGGAGCAGCCGGCAGAGCATCGAGTGCGCGCAGGGCCTTGGCCAGGACTGGCTGAAGCAAGTGGATAGGAAACCACGAACTGGATAGGTTATGACGTTGCGGATAGGAAAATAACCTATCCAGATCAGCGGTTCCTATCCATATCGGCATTTCCTATCCAGATCAGCGGTTCCTATCCAGAACGCACAGCCCTCTCCCTCCCAGGTGAAGGGCGCCGCGATGCAGACCCCGTGCCAGCAGTCCCGCGCCAGCAGTTCCGCAGTACCTGGCCCCGCACGGAGGCGTTACCCCCGCGCATCACCATCCGGCTGGAGACACACACCCTCACTTCCTGTACACTGTTCTGTACATAGGTGAGCAGAGGAGCACCCCATGAAAACCATGACCTACACCGAGTCGCGCGCACGCTACGCCGAGGTCCTCGACCAGGTCGTCAACGACCGCGAGGAAATCGTCATCACCCGCCAGGGCCACGAGAGCGCCGTCATCATCGCCCTCGACGAGTACGAGTCCCTCATGGAGACCGTCTACCTCATGCAGTCCCCCGCGAACGCCCGCCACCTGCGCGAATCGATCGCACGTCACCGCGCTGGCGAGGGCGTCGTTCACGACCTCATTGAACTCGACGAGGACTGACCATGCACATCACATGGGATGAGGAGGCCTGGAACGACTACGTCTGGTGGCAGTTCGAGGATCGCAAGACCCTCAAGCGCATCAACGCACTCATCAAGGACATCCAGCGCAACGGAAACGAGGGGATCGGCAAGCCTGAGCCTCTTCGCTACGAGTTCTCGGGGTACTGGTCACGCCGGATCGACTCTCGGCACCGCCTGATCTACCAGATCAGCGACGACGGCAAAGCCCTCTGGATCATTTCCTGCCGCTTCCACTACGGCCAGTAAACATTCACGAGGCCCGGACTGCATCCACCCCAACAACAAGTAACAACGCCCTGACGCCAAGCGCCGCGACTGCCCCTGCAGCCGCGGCGCCCGCGCACGCAACAGCGCTCAGTACGTCAAGAGTCCCCAGCGGATCAGGTCACGCAGGGGTGCCTCGATCTCGGCGCGCACCACGCGCCGCGCCGAGCGCCTCCGCCGCCTCGCGGGCGTGGCGCGTGGGTGCGTGGGGCAGCA
>NZ_ALIY01000230.1:0-4375 GCF_000283035.1 Actinomyces sp. ICM58 | reverse complement strand
CGGGAGCCGAGGCCTCGGACGCGTCGCCGATGCGCGCGATCTCGGTGCCGACCTCGACGGTCTCGTCCTCGGGAACCAGGATCTCGAGGAGGACGCCCGCGACGGGGGAGGGGACCTCGGAGTCGACCTTGTCGGTGGACACCTCAACGATGGGCTCGTCAAGCTCGACGGTATCGCCGACCTGCTTGAGCCACGTCGTAACGGTGCCCTCGGTGACGGACTCGCCCAGAGCGGGCATGGTCACTGACGTTGCCATGTGTGTTCTCCTAATAAAGCTGTATCAGTTGTGGACGTGGAGGGGCTTGCCGGCCAGCGCCATAGCTGCCTCGCCGAGCGACTCGTTCTGGCTCGGGTGCGCGTGAATGAGAGACGCGACGTCCGAGGGGTACGCCTCCCAGTTCACCATGAGCTCGCCCTCACCAATCTGCTCTCCGATGCGCGCGCCGATACCGTGGAAGCCCACGATCGGTCCGCCCTCCACCGAGACCAGCTTGATGAGACCCGACGTTGCCAGGATAGACGACTTTCCATTGCCCGCGAGGTTGTACTCAACCGTGCGCACCTGATCGCCGTACTTCTCGCGAGCCTGCTTCTCCGTCATGCCGACCGAGGCGATCTCGGGCTCGCAGAAGGTCACACGCGGGATGTCGATGTCGGCCTGCATGGTCGGGTTCAGGCCCGCGATCTCCTCTGCCACGAAGATGCCCTGCATGAAGCCGCGGTGAGCGAGCTGCAGGCCGGGGACGATATCGCCGACCGCGTAGATGTTGCCAACGCCGGTGTGCAGGCGCTCGTTCGTGATGACGAAGCCGCGATCCAGCGTGATGCCGACCTGCTCGTAGCCCAAGCCCTCGGTGACGGGGCCGCGGCCGACAGCGACCAGCAGGACGTCGGCGTCGAAAGACTTGCCGTCCTCGGTGCTCACGTGCACGCCCTGCTCGGACTGCGAAGCCGACGCGAAACGGGTGTTCGTGTGGAACTTGATGCCGCGCTTGCGGTAGGCGCGCTCAAGCTGCTTGGAGATGGCCTCGTCCTCGTTGTTGGCCAGGTGGGGCAGCGCCTCGATGATCGTGACCTCGGCGCCGAAGCTGCGCCACACGGAGGCGAACTCGAGGCCGATGACGCCGCCGCCGAGGATCACGGCGGAGGAAGGAACCCAGTCCATCTGGAGGGCCTGGTCGGAGGAGATGATGCGTCCGCCGATCTCGAGGCCGGGGATCGAACGCGAGTAGGAGCCGGTCGCGAGCACGATGTTGCGGCCGGTGATGCGCTGGCCGTTCACCTCGACGGTGTTCGCGTCGGCGAGGCGGCCCCAGCCGGAGATGAGCTCGACGTTGCGGGACTTGAGCAGCCCCTGCAGTCCCTTGTAGAGGCCGGAGATGACCGAGTCGCGGTACTTGCCGACCTGAGCCATATCGATGCCGTTGAAGGTGGAGTTGACACCGAACTTCGCGGACTCTCGCACGGCCTCGGCAGTCTCGGCCGCGTGCAGGTACGCCTTCGTGGGGATGCAGCCGCGGTGCAGGCAGGTGCCACCGACCTTATCGCCGTCGATGAGGGCGACCTTCATGCCCAGCTGCGCCGCGCGCAGGGCGGTCGCGTAACCGCCGGAACCCGCACCCAGAATGACGATGTCGTAGATCGATTCGCTCAAGGTAGACAACTCCTCGTTGATGAACTGAACGCTCAGTATGGTTGATTTCATGACGGGCCTCACGGTCCATATAGGCCCATTGTCCCACGTTTGCCCATCACTGTCCCACAGGTCGGTGTGCCGAGTTGGTGTATCGGGACACACGATCCCGTGCGGCGGGCCGCCTGGCGGAACGCGGTGCATCGAGACGGGCCTGTCGGTAGGATCGAAGTGTGCACACACAAGACGCGACTCATGACAATGGCGGCGCTCGCGACAAGCGCCCACCCTCCCTGGGGCTCGGGCGCATCATTATCGCGCTGTTTTGGGTTCTCGGTGTCTGGATTTTTGCGACGGCTATCATCGATCTTTTTCACGGGCAGGGCAAACCTTGGGGGCCGCAGCTCGTCGCCCTCCTGGCGGGCATCGACTACCTTGTCGCCGCGACTGCCTTGACGCACAACGGCAAGCGCATGCGCATGGTCGGCTGGGTGGCTATCTCCCTGTCGATTGGGATCCCCCTTGTCCTGTGGGTTGCCTCCCTCGGGTTGGACGAGCTCAACTCCGCGCGCTCGGCCTGGACCGCGATGGGCGCGGACTTCTACTACCTTCCCCTGGTCGTCTCGCTCATCGGCATCGTGTGGATGTGGCGCTCGAATCCTCGCCGGATCGTCTCGCTCGCCGAGCAGGTCGAGCGCTCGGGCCCGCCATGGAAGGCGAGCTGACGCGGGTATTGGCCCGATATCAAGAGACGAGGCGAGGCCCGGCGGAGCGATCCGATCCGGGCCTCGACGGCTAGGAGTGCTAGACCCCGCCCGGGAATCCCAGCTGACGCCACGCCTCGTACAGGACGATTGACGCCGAGTTGGCGAGGTTGAGCGAACGCACCCCCTCGCGCATGTGGATGCGGACGCGCTCGCGCACGCGCGGATGATTCATGGCCTCCTCGGACAGGCCGACGGACTCGCGCCCGAACAGCAGCCCGTCGCCGTCCTGGTAGGCGACGTCCGAATACATGGAGGTCGCGTGCCCCGTCAGCGCCCACACTCGTCCGGGAACCTGGGCGAGGGCGTCGTCCAGGCTCTCGTGCACCATGACGTGCGCGAGGTCGTGGTAGTCGAGGCCCGCTCGGCGCAGCTTCGCGTCGTCCATGTCGAAGCCCAGAGGTTTAACCAGGTGCAGCATGGATCCGGTGCAGGCCGACAGTCGGATCGCGGCGCCCGTGTTGCCGGGGATTTCGGGCTCCCAGAAGATGATGTGCAGCATATCCTCAGGCCTGGTGGGTGACGGTCAGGGTGGCACGCGCGATCGTGTGCTCGAGCGCGGCGAACGAGGCCATGGCGGGGGTCGCGTCGTCGTCGAGCCCCAGGGTGTCTACGTCGAGTGCGTGCACCGTGAAGATGTAGCGGTGGGGGCGGTCGCCGGCCGGCGGGGCGGCTCCGAAGTAGGAGGCCTCGCCCGCATCGCCGCGCAGGTGGAACGCGGGGCCGTCGAGGGTGAGATCGGATGTGCCCGTGCCCGGGTCTAGGTGGGTCATCGAGGCGGGGATGTCCAGGATCGTCCAGTGCCACCAGCCCGAGGGGATGGGGGCGTCCGGGTCGAAGCAGGTCAGCATGAAGCTGGCCGTCTGCTCGGGGAAGCCCTCCCACGTGAGGTCGGGGGAGAGGGAGCCTGCGCGCGCGGTCGCCGACTCTGGCATGGGTGCGCCGTCGGTGAGGGTGGACGAGGTCAGGGTGAAGCTGGGCAGATCGATGCCCTCGAAGGGGGCGGGTGCCGGGGGGCGAGTATCGATGTTCATGAGTACTCCTTTTCTTGTGTCCCCATTGTCGCGTATGAGATGGGGAACGTGCGCCCGGGACGCAGATGTGTGAGCGGGGTTCTACACTTCCCCTATCGAACAGGTGTTCTACGGTTGTGGAAAGGGGGAGACGTGTCCGATGCGCGCGTGCGCCTGCTGCGAGCCCGTGAGGCTCTGAGCCGCGCCGAAGATTCTGTCGGTCTGCGCGGCCGGGTCGCCGTCGAGACACCTCGTGTATCCGGCGCACTCGCCCCGGTCCTCCTGGGCCCACAGGAAAGGGGACGGCTGATACGCATCCTCATCGACGCCTGCCCGCCAGAGGGATGGATCGGGCTGTGCGGGGTGCGCCATATCGGATGGGAATGGGCCGAGCGCCAGGGGATGGACCTGGAGCGCGTGCTCGTCCTGAGCCCCGGGGAAGGGACGAACGTGGGGCAGCTGTGCGCGCTACTTCTCGACGCCTGCGACGTCGTCTGCCTGGATGTCGCGGAGCTGACCCGCTCCGAGTGCCGCACGCTGGCGGCCCGAGCCCGCTCGCTGGGGCGCACCCTCGTGACGCTGCGCGCGTGGCCGGGGCTCTCGCGCGCGACGAGCGTCGCGGGAGAAAGACGGGCGGTGGTCTAGGTGCGCTACATGGTGGTGTGGGTGCCCGACTGGCCCGTGAATTGCCTGGTGGTCGACCTGCCTCCCGGCGGGTGCGGCGCCGTGACCCACGCGGAATGTATCGAGATCGCCAGCGCCGCAGCCAGGCGCTGCGGTGTGCGCTCTGGGATGAGCGTGCGCCAGGCGACCTACCTGTGCCCGGAGCTCGTTTGTCTGCCGCGTGACCCCGACCGGGAGGCGCGCGCCTTTGGCGCGGTCGTCGACGCCTTCGACACGGTCGCGGCGGGTGTCGAGTGCCTGCGCCCGGGGCTGGCGCGCTGCCGCGCTCGGGGGCCCGCGCG
>NZ_ALIY01000229.1:0-14840 GCF_000283035.1 Actinomyces sp. ICM58 | reverse complement strand
GCGGGCCGACAGGCCCGCGCCCCCAGGCGCTCGATCAGACGCAACTCAGAAGTGCTTGCGTCCCGTCTCGCTCAGCTCACGCAGCTCGTCGATCGAGGCGATCCAGCCGCAGCCCTCGCCCTCGGCAGCGAGCAGGTCCACGCCGCTGATCGCGAGCATGTCACCACCCGTCGTGCCGATGCGCACGGCGTCCACGCCCTCCGCCTCGGCGGCCGCGAACACGGCCTTGAGCGCCGCCTCGGGCACCGCGACGAAGGCGCGGGCCTGGGACTCGGACAGGAGCATCTCGTGGTCGCCGACGCAGTCGCGGCGCGCGGCGCTGGCGACGTCGAAGGTCCCGCCGATGCCGAAGCGCAGCGCCGAGTCCACGAGGGACTGCACGAGGCCGCCGTTCGACAGGTCGTGTGCGGCGCGCACGAGGGGCCGACCGTCCGGGCCGTCGGCGGCGCTCAGCGCGCGCACGACGTTACCGAGGGCCACCTCGGCCTTCAGGTCAACCTCGGGCGGCAGGCCGCCCAGGTGCGAGCGGGCGATGCGCGCCCACGCGGACCCGTCGAACTCCTCGCGGGTAGTGCCCAGGAGGATGACGGCGAGGCCCTCTTCGGTGAAGCCGGAGGGGTTGGCGCGCGTCACGTCGGGGAGGATACCGAGCATACCGATGACGGGCGTCGGGTTGATCGACGAGTTCGGCAGGCCCTTCTCGGTGCCCGACGAGTTGTACAGCGACACATTGCCGCCGGTCACGGGGATCTCCAGCTCGATGCAGCCGTCCGCGAGCGCGGTCATAGCGGTCACCAGCTGCCACATGGCGTCCGTGTCTTCGGGGTTGCCGAAGTTCAGGCAGTCCGTAATGGCGACGGGCTCGGCGCCGACGACGGCGACGTTACGGTAGGACTCGGCGAGGGCCTGGCGGGCTCCTGCGGCCGGGTCGAGCTTCGTGTACCAGCCGTTCGCATCGGTCGACAGAGCGACGCCGAGGCCGCTTTCCTCGTCGATGCGGATGACGCCCGCGTCGTCAGGCTGGGCCAAAGCGGTGTTGCCCTGCACGTAGCGGTCGTACTGGTCGGTGACCCACGCCTTGGAGGCCTGATTAACGTCGGAAAGGACGGCGCGCACGTCGGCGATGAGCTCCTCGCGAGTGGCGGGGCGCGCAAGCTCCTCGGAGGTGGCGGCCTGCAGCTCGTCCTGCCACGCGGGGCGCGCGTAGGGGCGGTCGTAGACGGGGCCCTCGTGGGCGACGGTCTTCGGGTCGACGTCGACGATGCGGTGGCCGTAGTGGTCGATCGTGAGGCGCCCGTCGCCGGTCAGGTGACCGATGACGGCGGCCTCGACGTCCCACTTGTCGATGATCTCGAAGAAGCGTTCGCGATCCTGCGGGGTCACGATCGCCATCATGCGTTCCTGGGACTCGCTCATGAGGATCTCGCCCGCGGTGAGCGTGGGGTCACGCAAGAGCACGTTCTCGAGGTCGACGTGCATGCCGGAGTCACCGTTGGAGGCCAGCTCGGAGGTCGCGCACGAGATGCCTGCGGCGCCCAGATCCTGGATGCCCTGGACGACGTCGGCCTCGAACAGGTCGAGGCAGCACTCGATGAGAACCTTCTCCATGAAGGGGTCGCCCACCTGGACGGAGGGGCGCTTGGCGGGCATGCCGTCTTCGAAGGTCTCGGAGGCGAGGATGGAGGCGCCACCGATGCCGTCGCCGCCGGTGCGCGCGCCGAAGAGGACGACGAGGTTGCCTTCGCCGGTCGCGTTGGCCAGGTGGATGTCGTCGTGGCGCAGTTTGCCGATGCACAGCGCATTGACGAGGGGGTTGCCCTGGTAGGAGGGGTCGAACTCGGTTTCACCGCCGATGTTGGGCAGGCCCAGGCAGTTGCCGTAGCCGCCGACACCGGAGACGACGCCATGGACGACGCGCGCAGTGTCGGGGTGGTCGACGGCGCCGAAGCGCAGCTGGTCCATGACGGCGATCGGGCGGGCGCCCATCGAGATGATGTCGCGGACGATGCCGCCCACGCCGGTGGCCGCGCCCTGGTAGGGTTCGACGAAGGACGGGTGGTTGTGGGACTCCACCTTGAAAGTAACGGCCCAGCCGCCGCCGATGTCGACGACGCCGGCGTTCTGGCCCATGCCGACGAGGAGGTTCTTCCTCATGGCGTCCGTCGTGCGCGCGCCGAACTGCTCGGCGAGGTGCTTCTTGGAGGACTTGTAGGAGCAGTGCTCGGACCACATGACGGAGTACATGGCGAGCTCGGCGTTCGTGGGTCGGCGCCCGAGGATGTCACAGATGCGCTGGTATTCGTCCTCTTTGAGGCCGAGTTCCTTCCAGGGCATGTCCTGGCCGGGGGTCGCGGCGGCGTTCTCGACGGTGTCGGGCAGCTCGCGGGTATTTTCGGAGGTCATTCGTGTTTCCATTCGAAAGATCATGGACGAGGCCGGGGCACCCTCACGGGAGAGGGCGCGGTGGCGTCGTCAGCCGACGAGGGATGCGAGGACGGAGTGGAAGATGCCCAGGCCGTCGGTGCCGCCGTGGTGGCTGGCGCCGTCGGGTCCGAGGGAGAGCGGGCCGAAGCCGACCTCGGTCGCGTGCTCGGGGTGGGGCATGAGGCCGACGACGTTGCCCGCTGCGTTGGTGACGCCCGCGATGTCGTTGGCGCTTCCGTTGGGGTTGACGTCGACGTAGCGGAACACGACGCGGCCCTCGCCCTCAAGGCGTTCGAGCTCGTCGGGGGAGGCCTGGAAGTTGCCTTCGCCATTCTTGAGGGGGACGGTGATGGTGTCGCCGACGCTGTAGGCGCGCGTCCACGCGGTGTCCGCGTTTTCGATGCGCAGCACCTGGTCGCGGCACAGGAACTTCTGGTGGTCGTTGCGGATGAGGGCGCCGGGCAGCAGGTGCGACTCGCACAGGACCTGGAAGCCGTTGCAGATGCCCAGGACGGGCAGGCCTCGTCCGGCCTCGCGCACGATCTCGCCCATGACGGGGGCGGTCGCGGCGATCGCGCCGCAGCGCAGGTAGTCGCCATAGGAGAAGCCTCCGGGGATGACGACCGCGTCGACGCCGTGCAGGTCGGCGTCCTTATGCCACAGGGACACCGCCTGCGCGCCCGCGATGTCCACCGCGCGGGCGGCGTCACGGTCGTCAAGGGTGCCGGGGAAGGTGACGACTCCGACGCGGGTCACTGCGCGCCTCCCGCGTAACGGGCGTCGGCCTCGTCGATGGCCTCGACGCGCACGACGTCCTCGATGATCGGGTTGGACAGGACCTCTTCGGCGGCCTTGCGGGCCTGCTCCAGGAGCTCGTCGGTGACGGGGCCGTCCACGGTCAGGTGGAAGCACTTCCCCTGACGCACGGCCGTAAAGCTCGTGATTCCGAGCCTGGGCAGCGCCGAGCCGACGGCCTTACCCTGGGGATCCAGGATCTCAGGCTTCGGCATCACTTCCACGATGATTCGCCCCACGGCGTTCCTCCTTGTGTTGTTGGTGAGGATCCCGCCGTGCACCTTGCCCGGCGGGCACGTTGGTTACAGGACCGGGTCGACCCCGGTGAGTCGGCGATACGCCTCGACGTAGCGGGCGGCGGTCGCGGCGGCGACGGCGTCGGGCAGCGCGGGCGGATTCTGCCCGGAGGCGCGGTCCCACCCCGACTCGTCCGAGGTCAGCCAGTCGCGCACGTACTGCTTGTCGAAGCTCGGCGTCACCTGGCCTTCAACCCAGCGGTCCGCGGGCCAGAAGCGCGAGGAGTCGGGGGTGAGGATCTCGTCCGCGAGCACGATCGCACCCGTGGACACGTCGATACCGAACTCGAACTTCGTGTCCGCGATGATGATGCCCCGCTCGGCGGCGATATCGCGGGCGGCCCGGTACAGGGCGATCGACAGGTCACGGATCGCGCTCGCGTACTCCTCGCCGATCCGCTCGACGGTCTGCTCGAAGGTGATGTTCTCGTCGTGCTCGCCCAGCTCGGCCTTCGCCGCGGGCGTGAAAATCGGCTCTTCCAGGCGCGAGGCCTCGGTCAGCCCCTCGGGCAGCGTGATGCCGCACACGGAACCCGACTGGCGGTACTCCGCCAGGCCGGAGCCCGTCAGGTAGCCGCGCACGACGCACTCGATGGGGATCATGTACAGGCTGCGGCACACGACCGCGCGCGCGTCAACCTCGGCGGGCACCGCGAAGCGAGTGGTCGGCGCACCCTCGAGGGCGCGCGAGGCCTCCGCCGGGACCTTGCTGCCCACGGCCAGCAGGTGGTTTTCGACGAGGTGACGCAGCTTGCCCATCCACCAGATGGCCAGCTGGTTGAGCACCGCACCCTTGCCGCGGATCTCGGTCGGCAGCACGTAGTCGTAGGCGCTGATGCGATCCGACGTCACCATGAGGAGCGCCTCCGGGCCCACCTTCGCGTGACGCGGGCGGCCCTGGGCGGCAGGCGTGTCCGGAGCGGAGCCCACCACGGCCTCGTCGGGAGCGTAGATGTCGCGAACCTTCCCCGAGCTCAGGGGGGTCCAACCGTGCAGGGAGGCGGGCATAATGCTCCTCAGTATCGTGTCGTTAGTCAAGTGTGACGGCCAGGTCGGCGGGCCACGTCGCGATGTCGCTACGGTGGTGCTCGCCCTCGAAGTGGATGAGGGCCACGCCCCGGTAGGCGAGCGCCCGGGCCTCGTCGAGGGTGGCCGCGCGGGCGACGACGTCGAGAACGCGCCCGCCCGAGTTCACGAGCGCGTAGGTCGGCTCGAAGCCGCAGCATCCGGCCGCAACGTCGGCCGGGTCGTCGGTGATCTCCTCGGAGGTACCGGCGTGGATGACATGGACGCCCTCCAAGGCCTCGGCCGCCTCGATGCCGGTGATGGGGTGCCCGGTGTCCGTGGCGCCCGGGTAGCCGCCCGAGGCCATGACGACCGTGACGGCGGCATCCTCGCTCCACACGGGGGCGGGGACCTTGGGGAGAGTGCCGGTGGCGGCCGCGTACAGGATGGGCGCCAGCGGGGAGTCGAGGCGTTCGAGAACCACCTGGGTCTCCGGGTCGCCGAAACGCACGTTGAATTCGACGACGCGGATGCCCTTCGAGGTCATCGCGAGGCCGCAGTACAGGAGGCCGCGGAAGGGGGTGCCGCGCCGGGCCATTTCGGTGACGACGGGCTGGGCGACCTCCTCGACGATGCGCTGGGCGGCTTCCTCGGGCAGCCACGGGAGGGGGCTGTAGGCGCCCATGCCGCCCGTGTTCGGGCCTTCGTTGCCATCGCCCACGCGCTTGAAGTCCTGGGCGGGCTGGAGCGGGACGACGGTCGCGCCGTCGGCGAAGCAGAAGAGGGAGACCTCGGGGCCGTCGAGGTAGTCCTCGATGACGACCGCTCCCCCGTCGCGTGCCAGGCAGGCTCGCGCGTGGTCCGAGGCCTGGGCGCGGTCGGTGGTCACGACGACACCCTTGCCGGCGGCCAGGGCGTCGTCCTTCACGACGTAGGGGGCACCGAGGTCGTCGAAGGCGGCCTCCACCTGATCCATGGTCGTGCAGGTGAAGGAGCGGGCGGTGGCCACGCCGGCGTCCGCCATCACCTGCTTGGCGAAAGACTTGGAGGCCTCCAGGCGGGCCGCATCCTTCGTCGGTCCGAAGACCGGAATCCCGTAGTCGAGGACCGCGTCGGCGACGCCCGCGACGAGCGGGGCCTCGGGACCGACGACCACGAGGTCGACCTTCTCGGAGGTCGCGCGTCGCACGACATCCTTCGGGTCCAGCGGATCCATCGTGAGCGAGCGGCCCAGCTGTTCCAGCGCGGGGTTACCGGCCTGGACGACAAGCGACACGGGATGCTCAGGGGTGGACGTTCGTACAAGCGCACGGGCGATCGCATGTTCGCGACCTCCGTTACCAACGAGAAGAACCTTCACGCTTCAAGCCTATCGGTGTTTGGTGGCCTTCCGGGCCGCCGTGGGGTTTTATGGGTGCACGTCACAGCGAAGTTGAGACGCGCGATCACGACTCACCAGGCACCGTTAGGGTTGCCGCTGCGCTTGTCGTCGGTCTGGTCGCGGCGTTCCTTCGCGCGGCCGCTGTTCTGGTCCTCCAGCTTCTGACGCTGTTGCTTTTCGTCGCTGTTCTCGCCCTCGTAGGGGTCGGACGTCGGGCTGTTGGAGGGGGTCGGGCTCGAACTCGGGTTGGGCTTGGGATCCTGGTTGTTCTGGGGATCCTGCTTCTTCTGGTTCGGGTCTTCGCCCCGCTGTTCCTTTTCGGTGTCTTCCTTCTTCTTCTGGACGCGGCTCTTGTTCTCGTCCGCGGGGTTCTCCGAGGATCCGCCCGACTGCTGGTCGTCGCCGGATTGGCCCTGGCCTCCGGACTGGCTCTGGTTGCCGGACTGGCCCTCGCCGCCGGACTGGCCGGACTGGCCGGACTGGCCGGACTGGCCGCCGCCTCCGCCGGCGGTCTGGCACGGCGAGATCAGGTCGACGGCCTCCTGGTAGGCGGCGATGGCGTCATCGAGAGAGTTGGCCGAGCGCAGGGCGTCCGCCTGGATTTCGATGCCGATGCCGAGGTTGACGCGCACCTGGCACTCGTAGGAGAAGGGTTCCAGTCGCCCGGGCTGCACCTCGGTGGCCTTGGGCACCAGGTCGTAGGCGGTACGCAGCTCGGCCACGCCCTCGTCGATGGCGTCCTGGCGCACCAGCGTGGTGCCGAGGTTGTAGTGGGACACCCAGCGTTCGATGCCGATGGAGGTCCACGTCATCTGTCCCTCGTATCCTGCCTGCGCGGCCGGGTACTCTCCCTTCGTCCAGTGGCCCAGCGACGAGCGCGACCACAGGGTCAGGCCGATCAGGTAGGCCGAGATCACAAGGGCGATCACGAGGATCGGGATGGAGTACCACAGGGGGCGCAGGGCTCGCGGGGAACGCTGAATCTTCTGCTTGCCCGACGAGGCCTGGGTGAGCTTGGCGCGCACCGCGGGGTCGACGGAGTCGACCTGGGGGGCGCCGAAGGGCAGGAGGTCGTCGTCGCGGGCGGAGTTCTCAGATTGCATGGGAATTCCTCAGCTGTTGGGCGCGCAGCGCCAGGGTTGCACCCTCCCACGCGAGGAGGCCGCCCAGGATGAGGGCGAAGGGCCAGATGATGTAGCGGTAGGTGGACTGCATATTGCGCGACTCGGAGATCGTCGAGGCGTTTTCCAGGAGCGAGCGAGCGTGGGACTCGATGGCCGACTTGTCGGGCGAGTGCACGTAGTCCACGCCGATGCGCGACGCGACGGAGCGCAGGGCGGCCTCGTCGATCTTGGAGATCGCGATGGGTTCGCCGGGCTGGGACTTGTCGCGAATGTACTCGTCCCCGCCGCCACTCTGCGCGCCCGAGTCTCCCAGGCGCAGGACCTTCATCTTGCCGCCCTCCTCGGTGCCGTAGCCGATGACCAAGCCGCCGTCGACGTACTGCTTGACCTCGTCCCAGTCACTCTCGGAGCCGGTGGGAGCGGTCGACCAGTGATCCTGGTTCGAGGTCTCACCGTCGGAGAAGATAAAGACGGCGCGAATATTCTGGGGGTGACGCTCCTTGTTCTTCTTCAGGAGCTTGGCGAGTTCCGCCGCGGGGCGGTTGGGTGAGGAACCCTGCGAGGAGGAGGACAGCTCGCGATCAAAGCTGCCCATGTAGGCGTCGACCGCGGAGGAGTCGGTCGTCAGCGGCATGTCGATGTGTACCTTCGAATCCCACGACAGGATCGAGAAGCGCGAGCCGGTGAGGGATCCCATGAGGAGCGCGACGTCGTTGCGCACGCCGTCGATGCGGGGCTTGGCGCCATCCCAGTCCTCCGCTGCCATCGAGCCGGTGCGATCAATGACGAAGTAGACCTCGAGGGTGGAGGTGACCTCGACAGCCTCGCCGGGGATGGAGGGGCCCGCACCCATGACCAGCACCGTGACAACGATGAGCGAACGCCGGATGACATCCTTCATGTTCTTGCGCACCGCTCGGTGCCACGTGAGGAACACGAAGACGCCCGCGACGACCGTAATGAGGATCAGCAGGAACAGGTTAATGACGGGGTGAAATACCATGTCAGAGCCTCCCGAAGGCGAGCAGACCAAGCAGTGACACGACGCCCACGAGGGTCCATCCCAGGGCCGCCGTCGGTCGGTCGGTTTCGAGCATCTTGCCGTTTGAGTCCAGGTCTTCCTTCTGCTCGGCCTCGATCTGCTGGACCACGCTATCGACGGACGCCGGGGAGGAGGCGTCATAGAAGTCGCCGCCCGTGGACTGGACCTGATCGCGCAGGTCGATGGCCTCGGAGGAGAGCATATCCATCGACCCGGGGTACAGGGCGGTCACGGTCACGTTCTGACGCTTGGCGAAGGCGATCGCCTCACTGAGGTTGTAGATGCCCTCGCCCCACACCTCGTTGTCGGTCGCCAGCAGGATCGTGCGCGAGCGGGTCTTGTCCTTGTGGTCGAAGCCCATGACGCACGAGGCCAGGCCGTCACCCACGAGGGAGGCACGCTCCTCGTCGTCGTCAGGCAGCGTCGGCTGGAGGTATTCGATGAGCTCCCGCGTCGCCGTGTAGCGCCCGCCGTAGGAGGAAAAGCCCCGATCGATGACGTCCGACATCTCTGTGAGCGTGTCGTTGGCCATCTCGTAGTCGTCGGTGAGCGGGAACATCGTGGTCGAGTAAACGTTCCACAGCTGCAGGGAGATTCGCTCGCCCTCGAAGTGAGAGATGATCTGCTTGAAAGCGTCGCCGATCTTCGAGTCGTAGGGCAGCATCGAGGCCGAGGCGTCCAGGCAGATCACGATGTCACGGCTCGCGGACTTGTCGTGCTTGACGTAGCGGTCCACGGGGGCCCCGGCGGACACCGACGCCGCGATAACCGCGATGATGAAGCACACGACCGCCATCGCCAGGGAAGAACGGGTCCTGCGCACCAGCGCCTGGTACTTGGGCAGGCCACGCAGGTAACCGGAGTTCGCCACCCAGCCCTTCTTGCCCGAACGCTGCCCGGCGCGACGTGCGAACCACCAGCCGACGCCGGTCGCGGCGGCGACCGCCACCAGGACGAGGGGAATAAGCCACCAAAACCTCATACGTTTACCGCCTCCACGGCCTTGCTCAGCACGTTCGTCACAGCCTCGTGTGAGGGCTGGCCGACGGGGATGTTCTCACCCGTGAAGCTGGGGACCTCGCATGCCTCCAGGACGTCTGCCAGTCCCGGCCACACGGGCACGAGCTCTCGGACCTCACGCACGGTCGCGACCTCAAGGTCACGACCAGTACGCTCCGTGCCGAGTGCGCGCATGAGGCCGGCTATCGCCAGGTGCACGCCGCGGGCGTCCAGGTCCGCGTCGGCGTAACGATCCGCGATCTGATCGATGTAGCGCAGGTACTTCTTGCGGCGCGCGTCCGTGATCGTCTGGAGCTCCATGACCTCGCCGATGCGCGAGGTCCACCACCGCCACAGGCAGTAGACGATCCACCCGAGGACGGCCGCCAGTAGGGTGACCCCCAGGACCCACATCCAGTTCGGATAGATCACCGGATCCTGCAAGTATTCCTTCGTGTCACCGGACATGTGATCCCCTTTCAAGAGCGCGCATGAGCGCGCGAGGGACTTCCTCGCTGGACGACACGTCCACGTGGATGACTCCCCTCCTGTCGAGCATCTGGGTCACGGCGGCGCAGCGCGCGGCCATGACGTTGGCGGCCTCGCCCGCCAGCTGCGAGTCTCGCAGCAGGAAGTCGGGCAGCGGCCCCTCGTTGACGTCGACGACGTCCGTGCCCTTCTCGAGGCTGGTGGGGTCGACGTCGGCGACACACACCTGGATGACCTGGTGGCGCACGGTGAGGGACTTGATGAGGTCGTCGGACTCGCGCGAGGGGGTGGGCTGCGTGGAGTCGGTGACGATCACGATGAGGCTGCGCCGCCGGGTGACGGTCCTGGCCCGCGCCAGCAGCTTGGGGACGTCCGAGTGGGGTGACCCCAGGGTGATGTCCTCCTCGATGCGGCGCAGCACCGTTTCCGCGTGCGCGTTGCCCGAGCGGGCGGGCATGAAACGCACGCGCTCGGAATCGCCCGCGACGAGGCCGATCTGATCTCCTCGGGCGACGGACAGCCAGGCGATCGCCTCACACGCAGCCAGCGCGATCTCTTCCTTCGTCTCACCCGAGGGGGCGAGGGCGCCCATCTCGCGGCCCGTGTCCACGACGAGCATGACCTGCAGGTTCGCCGTGGCCTCGTGGCGTTTGATGACCGGCGAACCGGTGCGCGCCGTGGCCGCCCAGTCGATTTCACGCACGTCGTCGCCCGGCTGATAGGGAGCCAAGTCCATGAACTCCCATCCGCGACCCTGCCTCAGCGCAGAGTGCTGGCCGTCCATGACGGACAGCAGCTTGCGCATGACGGGCAGCTGGATGCGCGTGGAGAGCGCGTGGATTTCGCGCGAGCGTACAGGCATGACGTTCCTCTAGACAGTCGACGGGCGTGGAAGCGGTATTCGTTACGGAACGGGGACCGCGTTGAAGACGGCGTCGATGAGGCCCTCAATGGACACGTTGTCGGCCAGGGCGTCAAAGGTACGGATGATGCGGTGACGCAGGATGCCGTAGCGCATCTCCTTGATATCGTCGGGCATGACGTGGTTGCGTCCCGCCATGAGGGCGAGCGACTGGGCGATCTGCATGAGCGCGATGCCACCACGCGGGGAGGCGCCCACGCGCACGTGCTTGCTCCAGCCGGGCAGCGGGTTGGGGCCCGCGCCTCGGGTCGTGTTGATGATGTCCACGATGTAGGCCTTGAGGGTCTCGTGGATGAAGACGCGGCGGCGCGCCTCCTGCAGGGTGCGCACGTCGTCGAGGGTGATCGGGACGGCCGGGGACGGGATCGTCATCTGGCCGGAGTCGATGCGGGACAGAACCTCGAGCTCCTCGACGGGCGTGGGGTAGGTGATGACCTCCTTGAGGAGGAAGCGGTCCATCTGGGCCTCAGGCAGAATGTAGGTGCCTTCTTCCTCGATGGGGTTCTGCGTGGCCATGACCATGAAGGGGCTCGGCAGCTTGTGATTGACACCACCAATGGTGGTCTGGCGTTCCTGCATGGCCTCCAGCATCGCGGACTGGGTCTTCGCGGAGGAACGGTTGATCTCATCCAGGAGGACCATGTTGGCGTGAACCGGGCCCAGCTGGGTGACCATCTCGCCGCGCTCCTGGTTCCAGATCTGAGAGCCAACGATGTCGTTGGGCATCAGGTCGGGGGTGCACTGGATGCGATGGAAGGTGCCGGACACGGCGGAGGCGAGGGTCTGCGCGGCCGTCGTCTTGGCCAGGCCGGGAACAGATTCGACCAGCACGTGGCCGCCCGCGAGCAGCGAGGCGGTCAGCGCGCGGCGCAGGCCTTCCTGGCCGACGACGGTGTGCTGGTAGATGTCGGTCATGCGATCGAGCAGGCCCTTGGCGTGGGCCAGCTCGTCATTCGTCAAGTAGTTGGGCACGGGCTCTCCTTGCGTGCGCGGTCGTATGCCCTCCCAGTGTAGCCCGCCGAGACTCACATGACGCAACCCGGTCAGTTTTCGCACACCTCGTGGCGAAGCCTACACGTCGTCAAAAAGGGGGCGAGCCCCGGAGTTTCCTCCGGGGCTCGCCCTCAGGTCCGCGTCAATCAGGCCTGCTTCGCGGCGGCAATGCGCGCGCGGAACTTGGCCAGCTGCTCGGTGATGGCGGCGGGGAGCTTGTCGCCGAACTGCGAGAAGTACTCCTCGGTGTCGTCCATCTCGGCGGCCCAGGCGTCGGGATCGATCGCGAAGAGCTTCGCCCAGACGGCCTCGTCAATGTCCAGGCCGTCGAGGTTGAAGTCCTCGAACTTCGGGTAGCGGCCGGTCACGCCGTCGATGGCCTCGACCTCGCCGGCGGCGCGGCGAACGATCCAGTCCAGGACGCGGGAGTTGTCGCCGTAGCCGGGCCACATGAAGTTGCCGTCTTCATCCTTACGGAACCAGTTGACCTGGTAGACCTTCGGGAAGCCCTCGCCGAGCTTGTCCTGCATCTCCAGCCAGTGGCCCCAGTAGTCGGCCATGTTGTAGCCACAGAAGGGCAGCATGGCGAAGGGGTCGTGACGCAGCGAGCCGGCCTTGACGTCGGTCGCGGCGGCGGTGACCTCGGAGGCCACGGAGGCGCCGATGAACACGCCGTGGGCGGGCTCGTACTGCTCGGCGACCAGCGGGACGTTGGTGGCGCGGCGGCCACCGAAGAGGACGGCGTCAACCGCGACACCCTCGGGAGCTTCCCAGTCGGGGCAGATGATCGGGCACTGCGAGGCGGGAACGGTGAAGCGGCTGTTCGGGTGAGCAGCCTTCTCGCCGGACTCGGGGGTCCAGTCGTTGCCGTGCCAGTCGATCAGGTGCGCCGGAACGTCACCGTCGATGCCTTCCCACCACACGTCACCGTCGTCGGTCAGGGCGACGTTCGTGAAGATGGAGTTAGCCTTGCCGGTCTCCATGGCCATGGGGTTGGTCTTGTAGGAGGTGCCGGGGGCGACGCCGAAGAAGCCGGCCTCGGGGTTGATGGCGCGCAGGCGGCCATCCGGACCCGGGCGCATCCACGCGATGTCGTCGCCGACGGTCTCGACCTTGTAGCCGGGGATCGTGGGCTGGAGCATGGCGAGGTTGGTCTTGCCACAGGCGCTCGGGAAGGCGGCGGTGACGTGGAACTGCTGGCCGGTGGACTCGCGGGTCAGGCGCAGGACGAGCATGTGCTCGGCCATCCAGCCGTCGCGGCGGGCCATCGTCGAGGCGATACGCAGGGCGAAGCACTTCTTGCCGAGCAGGGCGTTGCCGCCGTAACCCGAACCGAAGGACCAGATCTCGTTGGTCTCAGGGAAGTGGGTGATGTACTTCTCATCGTTGCAGGGCCAGTTCGAGTCTTCCTGACCGGGCTCAAGAGGAACGCCGACGGAGTGAACGGCGGGAACCCACACGCGGCCCTCATTGATGAGGTCCATGGCAGCAGCACCCATGCGGGTCATGATGCGCATGTTGACAACGACGTAGGGGGAGTCGGTGATCTCAACACCGAGCTGGGAGATGGGGCCACCAAGGGGACCCATGGAGAAGGGAACCACGTACATGGTGCGGCCCTTCATGGCACCCGTGAACTTCTCGTGCAGGGTGGCCTTCATTTCCTTGGGGTCGGCCCAGTGGTTGGTCGGGCCCGCATCCTCTTCCTTCTCACAGCAGATGAAGGTACGGGACTCAACACGCGCAACGTCGGACGGCTTGGAGCGAGCGAGGAAGGAGTTGGGGCGCTTCTCCTCGTTCAGCTTGGTGAACATGCCACTCTCGACCATCTGCGCGGTCAGACGATCCCACTCTTCCTGGGAACCGTCGCAGAACTCAACGGCGTCAGGGGTGGTCAGCGCAGCGATTTCAGCAACCCACTTGATGACATCTTCGGGAGCGTTGGCCGGAGCCGCCGCACGAACGTCCTGTTCGGTCACGGACATTTTGCCTCCTGAGGCATTTTGAATTGTCGAGGCCGCGATATGCGTCCCCGATTGACAGAATCAATCATGCCGGAACCGATGCCCACGCTTGCGGGCGCTTGGTCCCGGTCACACCACAATCGTAGTCGAACCAGTCACAGGCCGCCCGACCGACAGGGACTTTCTGCCCACCCACAAGGCGTTTCGTGTCCGCGCGAGCACGCCCAGGCCTCGTCCATAGGACCGAAGATCAAGCCCCGGCCGACCCCGTGAGATAGAACACGATCATTGGTGTAACAAAAGCGCATCTGAACTTGAAGTCTGCCCACCCCATGACGGACGATTACAGGTAGCACAACAGTGCCGTTCACCATTGGAAGGACCGAATACACCATGGGATTCCGAAACAAGACCCAAGGCCCTGACTTTTTTGAAGACTTCACCTCCCAGGCCCGCCAGCTCGTGCAGGCCGTCGAGTTCCTGACGCACATCTACGCCGCCTCCCCCGAGGAGCGCATCGCCCTGCGCGACCAGCTCCACGAGGTCGAGCACCGCGGCGACGAACTGAACCACGACATCGTCCAGCGCATCAACTCCTCGTTCATCACACCCTTCGACCGCGAGGACCTGCAGTCGCTGGCCTCCCACCTGGACGACTGCCTCGACTTCATCGACGAAGCCGGCGACCTCCTCGTCGTCTACGGCATCGCCGACATCCCCTCCTCCCTGGTCTCCCTGCTCAACGAGCAGATCGCGGTCATCAAGCACTGCGCAGACCTCACCGCAGAGAACATGCCCAAGCTCAAGTCGCCCATCGACATGCGCGACTACTGGATCGAAATCAACCGCCTCGAGAACGAGGGCGACCTGGCCTACCGCCGCACCCTGACTGCCCTGTTCGACTCGGGCCTCGACCCGGTCACGATCATCAAGCTGAAGGACATCGTCCAGGGCCTCGAATCCTGCGCCGACGCCTTCGAGGAGCTGGCCAACGTCATCGAGTCCCTCGCACTGAAGGAATCCTGAGCCGTGGATCTGAATCTGATCCTCGTCTGCGTCGTCATCGTCGTCGCGCTGTTCTTCAGTTACACGAACGGCTTCCACGACGCGGCGAACGCGATCGCGACCTCCGTGTCGACGCGCGCGTGGACTCCCCGCGCGGCGCTCCTCATGGCGGCGACGATGAACGTCATCGGCGCCATGATGGGCACGGCCGTCGCCAAGACGGTCGGTAAGGGCATCATCTCGATCAGCGACTACGCCGAGTCTCCACTGCCGGAGATGCAGCAAAAGGGCCTGGTCATCATCCTGGCCGCCCTGCTGGGCGCCTGCATCTGGAACCTGATCACCTGGTGGTTCGGACTCCCGTCGTCCTCCTCGCACGCCCTCATCGGTGGCATGGCGGG
>NZ_ALIY01000228.1:0-1287 GCF_000283035.1 Actinomyces sp. ICM58 | reverse complement strand
CTGGCGGGAGTAGCGGCGGTACAGGGAGTGGCTGCCGGGGATGAACGCGGCCGTGGGGCACAGCGCGCGGGCGCGCGAGGTGGGCATGCCTGCGCGCACACCCAGGGCGCGCGCCTCGTAGGTCGCGGAGGTGACGACGCCGCGCCCGGAGGTGCCGCCCACGATGATGGGCCTGCCGACGAGCGAGGGGTCTTCGCGCATCTCGACCTGGGCGAAAAACGAGTCCATGTCCACGTGCAGGATCGGCGTGGCGGAGTCGTCCGATCCCCAGTCACGTTTCGCGCGCGAATCCCTGGGAGCGTTTGACATGTCACCTCCTGACTCCGATGTCTTGGTCCCACGGTTACAGTGTCAACCATGGCACGCTCATCTTCGTCACGCGACATCTCCTTCGAGACGGATTTCGGCTCCGCGCGCATCCGATGGGATGGTCCGCGCGCCACGCTCTTCCTCGATGGAGTGGAGTCCTCGGCGGTGGACACCTCTGACCCGACCTACCTGGAGTTTGAGTACATGCAGCACATGAGCGCGGTCGTGGCCGCATCGCGGGGCGAGGGGGATCGATTTCGCGCGCTGCATGTGGGTGGCGCCGCGTGCGCGCTGGCGTGCGCGTGGTCGGCGCGGTATCCCCAGTCTCGGCACGTGGCCGTGGAGGTGGACGGGGCGCTGGCCGCGCAGGTGCGCGAGCATTTTCCGATTCCCAAGGCCCCGCAGGTCAAGATTCGCGTGGGGGATGGCCGCGCGGTCCTGGACGCGGCCCGCGAGGGGGCTTTCGACGTGATTGTGCGTGACGCCTTCGCTGCGGGCGTGACGCCGGGGCACCTGCGCACGCTCGAGTGTGCCCGCCAGGCGCGCCGCGCTCTCGCCCCCTCGGGCGTCTATCTGGTCAATTGCGCGCACGGGGGCGAGGCCAACGCCCGCCAGGACGTGGCGGCGCTGCAGGAGGTCTTCCCCTTCGTGGCTTCCATTCAGGATCCGAAGGTGGGGCGAAGTGGGCGCCGCGGCAACGTGGTGGCCGTCGCCTGCAATCAGGGCGTCGTCGACGCGGACGAGATCGATCGCGCTCTTCGCACGCTCGCACTTCCGGCGCGCATCACGCGGCCGAGGGAGCTGACGCGCTGGGTGGCGGGGTGCCCGCCCCTGACGGATGAGCAGGTCGGCTATCCCCCGTCGCATTGACGAGGCCTGCCCTCCGTCTCGCTCCCGTTCGACGCCGGGCGGGCGCTCCCAGACGAGGCCGGGCGTGCGCCGCGCTCAGGCGCGGTGGCGCGGTGCGGAGGGCCCGGG
>NZ_ALIY01000227.1:0-2491 GCF_000283035.1 Actinomyces sp. ICM58 | reverse complement strand
GCGTAGACGTCCGCGGCCAGTGGAAGCACCTCGTCGTCCACGCGACCACGGGCCCAATCGGTAAATACCGAACAGCACGTCCAGCAGTATGCGTGCGGACCCCCTGCTATTGCCGAGGCTCCAACCTGAGCTTGAAAGCGACTCGCACCGCGTGATAGCCTTCCCGAACTCAGCGACAACGGCACGCGATGATAGGGAGATTATGTCCACGGACCTTCAGATCAACCCTGACGACATCACGAAGGCTGCGAACGACCTGGACGCAATTGGCGAGGCCACCGACGGCATCCAAACGCCACCGACTCCCAGCCCCAGCGCACTCGGAGGCCTAGCCATGAGCGCTGGGAATGCCCGATTTGTGCGAGGCGTGGATGTTCGACGCGAACGCATCCGGCAATGGCACGCCATGACCTCAGAAGCACTCAATGACACGAGTCGACACAGCGTCGATCAGGACGCCGCCTGGGCGTCGGCGTTTACACGCGACATCGCAATCCCCCTGTGACAGCAAGGACCCCCAATGACTAACTTTGTGTCGTGGATCAACGATGTGCCCGGTCAGTCAGGAGCGATTTTTGCTACGGCGGCCGCCTGGAAGCAGGTAGGACAGCAGATCGCTTCAGCCGCCGACGATATTCACGCCGTTGATGAGGCGCTCTCCTCATGGGTCGGATTCGCGAGGGCCAGCTTTCATCGGTCATCTAAGCGCACCTATCACAGGTATCTGAACCTGGGAGAGGGCATCATCGACGGCGCTTCCGTCCTCGAGAAGCAAGGCTGGACAGTAGACTCAGGGCAGCGCTATATCGAACAGCTCCGCTACCACGCCGAGAAACTTGACCAAGAGTTCGCCAAGACCCCTGCCGCACTCCGGCCCCTCGTCTACCAGGAGCTGTGCGTGCAGGCAGCTGCCCTCGCCTTCGCCGCCTACGCTAAGATTATCGAGGTCAAACAGGCGACCGAGCAGCACGGCCAGGAACTCGCTCAGACGTTCCACGATGAACCCATCACTGTCGATCAGTCCGGAAATCCAACCGAGACCGGTCAGCGCGCGCATTTCACTGACACGCAGATTGACCAGATCAATGCCGATCTTAACGACCTACTCAACGGTTCCTTCGACTTCTCAGGAATGAAGCAAGGCAATATCGGTGATTGCTACTACCTCTCCTCACTGATGGGACTTGCTCAATCACCCGAGGGACAGGAACTCCTCGCGTCACTGATCGAACCCCACTACGATGCGTCTAAGACACACGTTGACGGCTACTACGTCACCATCTTTAACGATCCCGCCGATCCAACCCGCTCTGGCACACAACGGGTCCTCGTCCACGACTACTACCTCAATGGCGTCACGCAGAACGGCCAAGTCACGGTCTATTCGCTCATGGAAGCAGCCTATGGGCAAGCTCATGGCGGAGGTGCGAACGACTCAGGACAACCGCATTACGGCATGTCCGGAGGCTGGAGCGAAAAGGCTCTCCACACGCTGACACAGCACACCGGATACACCCTTCGTTCCGATGAGGGATCACCTGATTACACGCCCAGCGAGCGCGCCCGCATCCAAGCGGCAAGTAGCCAGCACCTCCCCATCATCGCTGAATCAGCCACGAGCCTCGAACAGTACGACAACCAGCGAATGGCGACGGTAACCGTGACCACGAGCAACGGAACGACCGCTGACATCAGGCTCTACCAGTCACACGCGTATACCGTTACCGCTTCCGACGAGAACGGTATCACCCTGTGCAATCCGCACGGGACGAATCCCGGAACACAGGGGGAAAGCCAACCCGCCACCTTTACAATGTCGTGGGAGGATTACGAACGGTACTTTGGTGCCACCACAATTGGCCGAACATCATGAAGCATTATCTGCCCATCGTAGCGGCATTCGCCCTTGCCAGCTGCACCCCGGTTGTTCCTACCCCGACTCCAACGGCCAGCCCTACCACGGCCTCGCCAACGCCCACCGCCACGGGAACGGCATCCCCTCTTCCCACACCCGCACCCACACTCACGCCCACGAAGGATAGAACCATGGCACCATGCGCAGGAGAAGTAGTATCGGTCGACGAAGTCGCAGTTTTCCGGCCGCACCCGGATAAGCCGGAGCCTTCCTACGTGTGGACCGGGTTTCGCATCGTAGACGGCGTCATGACCGCAACCGTCGTCGGAGGCTACGACGCGACGGAGTACCCGGACGGCTACGTGAACGCCGTCGATGTCACCGTCGGAGAAACACTGGAGCTGCCGCACGCGGGCAGGGCCACCCTCCTCGACGTGATGCCTGCCAGCGGTCCGGGAGCACACGGCACCGTCACCTTCTGCTGGGAGCCTTCCCCGGAACTCCTGTCGACTCCGTCGGCGTGACGTCGGGGCGTCGTCTCACCCCACTCACGCCCATCGCCTGGGCGGCAACGGCGCTCACTGCCCCACCGGAGCCGCGCCGAAGCCCGCGATGAAGAGCTCACGCGCGCGGTCG
>NZ_ALIY01000226.1:0-9129 GCF_000283035.1 Actinomyces sp. ICM58 | reverse complement strand
GAGGCCTGGGCCCCGGGCGGGTACACGACCGTGTCGACGGCGGCGGAGGCGGCGCACAGGGCGCGTGCGCGTTCCAGGGAGGCGGTGACGTCTTCGCCGGGGGCTCCGACTTCGACGAGGAGCCAGCCTTCGCCCTCGGGCAGGGCGGGGACGGCGCCGGGGCCCTTGTGGACGCGCACGACGTCGACGAGGCGCCGGTCCATGCCCTCCACCGCGAGGGGCGAGTGGGCCAGCAGCGCGGGCACGTCGTCGGCGGCCTCGATGATGGAGCGGTAGCCGAGGGCGGCGAGCACGGGCGCGTCGGGCAGGGGCACGAGGCGCACGGTGACGGACAGGATGAGGACGAGGGTGCCCTCGGTGCCGGTGAGCATGGCGGCGAGGTTGCGCCCGCCCTCGGGGGTGAGGTGTTCGAGGGAGTAGCCGGAGACCTGGCGCTTGAAGCGGCCGAGCTGCGTGCGGATGGGGGCCAGGTGGGAGTCGATGAGCGAGGCCAGCCCGGGCACGTCGCGAAGCGCCGAATCGTGCGAGGTCGTGGCCGTGAAGCGGCGCCCGTGCCCGTCGACGCAGTCGAGGGCGACGATGTTGTCGGAGGTGCGCCCCCAGGCGGTCGCGTGCGGGCCGCAGGCGTTGTTGGCGACCATGCCGGCGATCGTCGCGCGGTTCTGGGAGGAGGGGTCGGGGCCAAAACGCAGGCCGTGCTTGGCTGCCGCGGCCTGGAGGGTGGAGCCGACGCAGCCGGGTTCGACGGTGGCGGTGCGGGCCTCGGGGTCGATGGAGAGGACGCGGTTCATGTGCCGCGAGAAATCGAGGACGAGGCCGGGGCCGATCGCGTTGGACGCGCACGAGGTGCCGCCGCCTCGGGCGGTGAGGGGGACGCCGTGGGCGCGGGCGAGGTCGAAGGCCGCGAGGGCCTGCTCGGGCGTGCGCGGGAATGCGACGGCCAGGGGCGGGATGCGCGTGAGGCCGGCGTCGGAGGAGTAGCGCGCTCGCGTGCCGACGGAGGTGTCGACGTCAATGAGTGCGCGCAGGTCAGACAGGAAGCTGTCGCTCATAAGGCCAGTGTGTCACGGTCGCGCCGCGGAAGTCGTCCCTTCCCGTTGTGCGGATGATCGCGCCGCGGTAATTAGGCCGGTTCGGGATCGTCGCGGAACATCCTGGGGAAAGGTGTCACGGGGACGGGAATGCGCTCGATAGGCGGAAAATGAGGGCTGACCGGCTGTGAAATATTTGGGTATGTCCGCGGCGCCGTCCTGGCCTCGAGGCGGAAGGGGGACAGTTCGAGGCGCGTCTCCTCGGACGCCGGAACGCGCGGTTCTGGCGCCGAGTATTCAACGATGTGCAGGTTCTTTCTGCCCATTGTTCCTCGCCCTGTCTGTCGATTGCTGTGTGTCGCGCAGTAGTCTAACCGGCTGGAAGGTTGCCTGTCGCCCGATTCGCGCACATCACATCCCATCGTACACGATCTGGCCTTTTGGTGAGGCGGAAACGGAGTGGTTGTTCGGCATGTGTCAGTGCGTGTCGGACGCCCGGTGCATGCTTCTCGTGGGACGTCGTATCCCATGCATCGGGGGTTGCGTGGGATGGGAAGGTGGGGGCATGTTCTGAGGGGTGGTGGGCACTAACGGTTCGATTGTTGAGGTTGGGCGAGCCGTGCGGGGTGAGCCGTGCGGGGTGGGGTGGGTGGTCGGATGGGGGTGCGGTGCCGATGTGGGGCTGCGTGTCGGGTGGTGATGGGGTCGATGCCGTTCTTTCGGGGCTTGGGTATGAGGGCTGGGTGCAGAGGTGGTCTCTTTGTTGCGATCGTGGTGGTCCGGCGCGCTCTTTTACCGTCTTGAAGGCGTTCGCGTGTGGCGCATATGACAGGCCGGGCCGTGTATGAAGTGCTGCTGAGGCACCATATGATTACGTGGTATCTATCCCATTGTCCCTGTGTCCTCTGTGTTTCTTTTGGAACGTATGAAACAATGGCCACGAGCGCCCCATACACGTGAAGGAAAGAGCGATGGCCCTGTTTGAGTTCGAGGATGGACACCTCGTCCCCGCTCAATTCGGATACCCGGTTGCGCAAGACCTGGGTCCTGATCTGGTGGACGCGATTTGCCAACAGGTCTTACAGATTGTGTCCCGTCCCCTGTTCCCGGTGACGTGGCGTGACATGACCGGACAGGACGACGAGGAGACGCCGCGCCTGACGGCCCTCGACGTGACGGGCCAGATCGTCTCCGTCGAGATCCTGAAGCTCCTGGACTCTGAGACCCTCATTACGTCGCTGTCGCGGCTGGCGGTCGTCGCCTCCCTGTCGTGGTCGGACCTGGCGGCGGAGTACCCCTCGGGCCCCGAGGGCTTCCGTGCGGGGTGGGCCCAGTTCCGCGATTCGATGCCTCCGGCTGTGGGCCCGGGTCCCCGACTCATTATGGTCGCGGGCGAGATCGACCCCTCCGTGCGTCCCGCCCTGTCGATCCTGGCGACCTCCGGCGTCGAAGTGCACCTCATGAACCTGCGTCAGATGTCCAACGGTCGTCTCTTCCTGGACGTCAACGCGGTGGGCCCGCGCCTGTACGGGCACGCTCCGCAGCTGCTCGGCTCCGCTTCCGCCGCCCCGGCACTCCCCGCCGCCGCGCCGGTCGAATCCGAGACCCCCGCCGAGGCTGAGGAGCTCGACGACTCCCAGGTCGCCGCCGAGCAGTCGGAAGACGGCACCGATTCAGACGCGCAGGACCGGGCCGACGACGGCGCGGACACGCCGACCACGCGTCCCACCCCGAAGGTGGCTCCCCACCTGCGCGACGTGTTCAGCTACTCCGTGGACGAGGAACCCCCGGCCCCCTGGAAGCCCGCGGGCGAGGAGGAGAACGCCCAGGACACGGAGGACGAGGTCGTGGACGCCTCCGAGGAGAACGCCGAGCTGGGCGATGCCCCCGCCGGTGACGACCAGCGCGACGCCGAGCAAGGCGAGCAGGACCGCGCCGATGGCGAGCGTGGCGAGGATGCGCGCGAGGCCGACGTTCCCGAGGACCGCGACGACGCCGAGCACGACAACGACGCGCATGGTGACGACGCGCATGGTGACGACGAGGCCGAGGCGCCCGAAACCGAGGGAAGCGCCGACGACTCCCGTGAGGAGGACGCTAGCGACGAGGAGAACGCCGAGCAAGGCGAGCAGGACCGCGCCGATGGTGAGCGTGGCGAGGATGCGCGCGAGGCCGACGTTCCCGAGGACTGCGACGACGCCGATCATGCCGATGACGAGCGCGGCAATCCCGAGCCTGAAAACGCCGAAGGCGAGCGAGTCGGCGGTGAGCCCGCCGACCACGCAGACGCAGAGCGCGACGGTGACGAGTGGGGCGACCATGGCCGCCCCGAGGAATGCGCCGTGAATGACAGCGATAAGAATGACAATGAGGAGGAGCAGCACGTGACCCAGGATGAGACGCCGCGCTGGGAGCGCCCCGCCCACCTGGGCAGTCGCGCGTCGCGCCGCGCACAGGCCGAACCCGCCGAGCTCAACGACGGGGGAGCGACCGACGCGGCCACGGCCTCGTTCGTGGATCGCGCGGAGGAATCCCCCGAGGTCGTCGCCGCCCGCGACGAGGGCGTGCCCGTCCTCGGACGCGACGAGGCCGGCCTGCGCACCCTCGCTCAGATCCTCGGCCAGGACACGCCCCTCGTGGCGCGCAGCGAGCTCGGGCTGCCGGATGACCTCGTCCTGGCGGCCAGCGGCGCCATCTCCGGCGCCGGCCTGACCTACCCGTCGCTCGACACGATGCTGACCGCGCGCGGCATGGGCCACATCGACGCCTGGACCCTCGTGCGCATCGGCGACCGCCTGGGCCCAACCCTGGCGGAAGCCCTCGACGAGGTCAACCGCGAGATCGTCCGCGAATACGCGCACGCGCCCCGCGAGCGCCGTGCCGCGAGACACTGACACACGCGACACGACGGGGGCGGCCCGGGATCGATGAATCCCGGGCCGCCCCCGTCGCATGCGCCGACGCCGCCGACGCTAGAGGGAGCCGCGCGAACGCGCCACCGGATGGCCTCGCGCGGTGTCCGGAAGGCGCGACGCTAGCCGACGAAGGCGTCCAGCCAGCCGCGCATCGTCGCGTACACCTGCTCGCGCACGGGCGCGTCGGACAGGACGAGGTCGTGCTTGCCGGGGAATCGGGCGATCGTGACCAGGTCGGACAGGCCGAGGCTGCGCTGGGCGATGACGACCGGGTCCAAGACGGTGTCGGAGGTGAAGACGCGCTCGCACCACTCCTCGTCGACATAAGCGGAGGTGGACACCATGGAGAGCACGGGGCACTCCAGGTGCACGTCCTTCTCGACCGTTTCGTGTCCCGCCATGATGGCGTCGAGCCAGGAGGCGGGCACCGGGTAGGACTCGGGGCGCTTCCACTCCTGAATGATAGGCCAGCCCGCGACGGACGGGTCGTCGGTGGACAGGCCCTCGGGGATCGGCAGTCCGGAGGTGGCGCGCCCGGCGAGCGAACGCCCGTAGTGGCCTGCCCCGCCCGAGGGGACCTCCCACATGGGGTTGCGCGACGCGATGCGCCCGATGACGGGGGCCATCGCCCCGCGCCAGGCGGCCATCGACTGCATCTCGAGCCACGCCGAATTCAGGATCAGGCCGGCCAAGACGCCGGGGTGGCGGTGCGCCCACAGGGTCGCGATGAGGCCGCCCGTCGAGTGTCCCGCGAGGACGAGGGGCTCGTCGTCACGCTCCTCACGGATGATCTCGATGGCCTCGCCGATTTCCTCGTCGTACACGGACAGGTCGTCCGTGTAGCCGATGGTCTGGTGGGGGCGCAGGGATCGCCCGTATTTGCGCATGTCGAGCGCGTAGAACGCCGCCCCCGCCTGGCGCAGCCGATCCGCCATCTCCGTCTGAAAGAAGTAGTCGTTGCGTCCGTGCAGGTACAGGAGCGTCAGGCGAGTGTCCTTCGGCGGGGTGGCGCGCACGAGGGTCGCGACGCAGGGGCCTTCCGCGTCGTCGATCAGCTCAATTGTGCGCGACTCGTAGCCGTCGCCCAGGATGTCGGCGCGCCACTGGGGTCCGGGAGGGCCGGCCTGGCCCCAGGGGGCCATGACGTCGCGTTCGGGGATCCCCTCGGGCGCCGAGGCCTCGGCCCCCACTCCGGACAGGTCGGGAAGCCCGCTCGTGTCCGGCATCTGCTCGCCGTCGGGCGTGGGATTGCTAGTAACGCTCATTGGGTCAGCATAACGCGCGAGGCCGCCCCGGCCTCGTTGATGAGGAGGAGAAACCGGGGCGGCCTCGCGGAGAAAGCGGCGCTGATCAGGCGAAGGAGGATGCGCGCGAGGGAATGCGCTCGTTGAGGAACTCGTTGAGCAGGGCGGTGAGCTGGTCGTGTTCGATGAGGAAGCCGTCGTGCCCGTGGTCGGAGTGGATCTCGCGATAGAACGCGCCAGGAATGCCGGAGGCCATCTGCCAGACCTGCTCGGGGAAGAAAAGCCGGTCGGAGTCGACGGCGACGACGAGGGTGCGGGCGGTGACGGCCTTGAGGGCCTGAGCGACGCCGCCGCGGTCGCGGCCCACGTCGTGGGAGAGCATCGTGCGGCACAGCGTCACGTAGGAGCCGGCGTCGAAGCGGCGCACGATCTTCTCGCCGTGGTAGTCCAGGTAGGACTCCACCGCCAGGCGGCCGCCGTGCAGGGGATCCTCGTCGTTCTGGGGGATGCGGCCGAAGCGCTCGTCGAGCTCGGAGGGGGAGCGGTAGGTGGTGTGCGCGATCTGGCGGGCCAGCGCCAGGCCGGCCGAGGGGCCGGGGCCCGCGTAGTAGTCGCCGCCGCGCCACGCGGGATCCAGCTCGATGGCGCGGATCTGCGTGTGTGTCCACGCGGCCTGGTCGGCGGTTGTCTGGGCGCCGGAGGCTACGACGACGAGGCGGCGCACGCGCTCGGGGTAGGTGACCGCCCACTCGATCGCGCGGTGGCCGCCCAGGGACGTGCCGATGACGATGTCCCACGTGTGGACGCCGAGGAGGTCGGACAGGAGGGCCTCGGCGCGGACCTGGTCGCGCGTGGAGATGACGGGGAATCGCGAGCCCCAGGGCGCTCCGTCCGGCGCGAGCGAGGCCGGTCCGGTCGACCCCTGACAGCCGCCCAGCACGTTCGCGGCCACCACGAAGTAACGTTCGGTGTCGATGATGCGTCCCGGCCCCACGATCTGGTCCCACCAGCCGGGGGTCGGCTGGCCGGGCGCCGTCTCGCCGTACACGTGGGCGTCGCCGGTCAGCGCGTGCAGGATCAGGACCGCGTTGGAGCCGGCCTCGTCCAGTTCTCCCCACGTCTCGTAAGCGAGCGTCACGGAGGGCAGGATCTCCCCGTTTTCCAGGCGCTGGGCGCCCAGGTTCGCGAACTTGCGGAAGGCGACCGGGTCGCCCTCGCGCCAAGCACCGGAGGTGGGGGCGGGGGGCAGGTTGTGGCGGCTCATAATGTCCTTCTTTCGCGTGAGCGTGACGTGAGAGCGGGAGAGGCGCGGCGGCCTCGGCGCATGAGGAGTGTGTATTTCGCCGAGGCCGCCGACGGCGGGTGTTCAGGCGGTGGCCGCGCGGGCCGCGTCAAAGCCGAGCTGCAGGTCGGCGAGGATGTCCTTGATGTTCTCCAAGCCGATCGACAGGCGCACCGTGCCGGGCGCCACGCCGGCCTTGGCCAGTTCCTCCTCGGTCAGCTGCGAGTGCGTCGTCGAGGCCGGGTGGATGACCAGGGACTTGGCGTCGCCGATGTTGGCGACCACGGGCAGGAGCTGCACGCCGTCCGCGAAGGCCCGGCCGGCCTCGTACCCGCCCTTGATGACGAAGGAGAGCAGGCCGCCCGTGCCCAGCGGCGCGTACTTCTTGCCCAGCTCGTAGTAGGGGGAGGACTCCAGGCCCGCGTAGTTGACGGACTCGACGTCCGGGTGTGCCTCCAGGAAGCGGGCGACGGCGAGCGCGTTAGAGACGTGGCGCTCGATGCGCAGGGACAGGGTCTCGATGCCCTGGGAGATGAGGAAGGCGTTGAAGGGGGAGGTGACGGCGCCCAGGTCGCGGTTGATGAGCGTCTGGATGCGCAGCAGGAACGCCAGGTTCGCGCCCAGTGCGCTGCCCACGCCCATGTCACGGGCGTAGACGAGGCCGTGGTAGGACTCGTCCGGCGTGTTGTAGAGGGGGAAACGCTCGGGCTGGGAGGCAAAGTCGAAGTTGCCCGAGTCGACGATCGCGCCCGCGATCGAGGTGCCGTGGCCGCCCAGGTACTTGGTAGCGGAGTGGACGACGATGTCGGCGCCCCACTCGATCGGGCGCACCAGGTAGGGGGTGGCGACCGTGTTGTCGACGATGAGGGGCACGCCGACCTCGTGGGCGACCTTCGCGATGGGCTCGATGTCGAGGATGTCGCCCTGTGGGTTGGGGATGGTCTCACCGTAGAAGGCGACTGTCTTGTCGTCGGCGAGCGCGCGCCAGGCCTCGGGGTCGAGCGGGTCGGCGACGAAGCGCGCCTCGATGCCCAGTCGGCCCAGCGTGTTCTTCAGCAGGGTGACGCTGCCGCCGTACAGGGAGGGGGAGGCGACGACGTTATTGCCGGCGACCGCCAGGGCGAGGATCGACAGGGCGGTCGCGGATTGGCCGGAGGAGACGAGGAGGCCGCCGACGCCGCCCTCGAGGGCGGCGATGCGGGCGGCGACGCCGTCGGTCGTCGGGTTGGTCAGGCGCGTGTAGATGGGGCCCAGTTCCTGCAGGGCGAATCGGCTCGCTGCCTGCGCGGTGTCCGCGAAGGCGTAGGAGGAGGTTTGGTAGATGGGGAGGGCGGTCGCGCCGGTGGCGGGGTCGAGGTTGTATCCGGCGTGAATCTGCTTGGTTTCGAAGGACCAGTCGTTGGCGGTCATGTGGCGGCTCCTTGGGTTGGGGGTGTGTCGTCTCTGGTTCCCCTCTGGCGGGCCGCGGATGCGGTGACAAGAACATGCGTCGAGGCGCGTCCCGCTGTCGGGGGACTGCGCGGCAGTCGCTGGTGCTGACGCGCAGTCAGCGGCACATTCGACGGTTCATGTCTCCATTCTTTGTCATGGACGAGGCCGGGGCGCGATGGTCCCGGATGGTGGACTTGTGTAACAGCCGGGGCGCGGAGCCAGCATGTGTGAGCAGACTCATAGTGATGGTTGAAAGTGGGATGACAAGGCCGGTAATTGCGCGGTAATCATGGTGTTGATGTTACTTATGTTGCGATTGTTGTATGTGTGAAAGTTGGGTTTTATGGTGCGTTTGTTGCCAAGCGTGACGAAAGTGGATAGGCTTTTTCCCAGTACGCGCCCGCGGGCGCACCTGTTCACGCAACGGAATGAGACGACGATGAGACGACGCGGAACCATCCGCCTGGGCCTGACGGCACTCGCCGCCAGCGCCCTGCTGGTCCTGCCCCAGATGGCGCAAGCGGCTCCCTCCGAAGAGGAGATCGCTGCCGCCCAGGCCGCCGAAGAAGCCGCAAAAATGAGCGTCGCCGAAATCGAGGTCAAGCTGGCGGAAGTCAACGCGAGCGCCGCCACGGCCACGCAGAACGCGCAGATGGCCGGCGAGGACCTCAACGAGGCCAAGCTCGCCCTGGATGAGGCGACCAAGACTGCAGACAAGGCCTCGTCCGACGCCGACGCCGCCGAAGCCGCCTTCGAGGAGGGCAAGCAGCAGATCGCCTCCGTCGCCCAGACCGCCTACCGAGGCGGTGGCGGCACGCTCGACTCGCTCGCCCCCTACCTCGATTCCGATGGACTGCGCAGCGTCGAAACCAAGCAGGCCGGCATCAACTCCTTCTCCTCCTCCGCCGAGGCGAAGATGCAGAACGTCGCAGCCCTCGAGCAGGTCGCCAAGGTCACCCGCGACGCGGCAAACGCCGCGCGCGACAGCCAGCAGGCCGCCACCGACGAGGTCCAGGCGCGCACCGACGCCGCCAACAAGGCGGCCTCCGACGCGCAGAACCGCGCCTCCATCGTCGCGGCCCAGCGCGACTCCTACGTGCAGGAGCTCGCCACCAAGCAGAACACCACGGTCGACCTGATCAACCAGCGCGAGGCCGCCCTCGAGGCCGAACGTCAAGAGGCCGCCCGCATCGCCGCCGAACAGGCCGCCGCCGCGCTCGAGGCGC
>NZ_ALIY01000225.1:0-7248 GCF_000283035.1 Actinomyces sp. ICM58 | reverse complement strand
GGCGTCACCGTCGCGGACGGTCGCGACGGCGCGACGTGGAGTGTTGGCTGATCGGTGTGTGCTGAGGCCCCGGGAGCGCGAGCTCCCGGGGCCTCATGCGTGTCGCATTCCCACCGGCGCAAAACCTATTCAAACGTAGCGAGCTCCCGGGGCCTCGTGCGTGTCGGCGATCGTCTCGCAGATTCCGCGTTTGTTCTTGTGATTGTGTGCGCTGCACCCGATCCGTAGGCATTACACCCCTTCTGTTCGGGTGCAGCGGCCCGTAACGGGTGCAGCGGCCCATAACGGGTGCAGCGGCCCATAACGGGTGTCGTGCCCCGTAACGGGTGTAGTGCCCGCCATGCTGGTGTGTTGCCGCACGCTGCTTGTTGGCGTAGTGGCGTGCGGTGTTGTCGTGCCGCTCAGCCGCCTCGCCGGCGTGGTTCCCCAGAAATGTCGCATGCAATTCCCTTCCGCGTATTTCAAGGTTTGAAATCGGATCGTTGATATTCTGCGGTTTTCTCGATCCCTATGAAAAGTGAGGGTACCCGAATTGCATGCGACTTTTGGGGTGAGCAGGTTTTGTCTGGGCGTTACTCTGGAGTTAGGGTGAAGCCTTCCCGCAGAAGAAACGCGAGGTGGGGAGGTGGTAAGGCGAAAGGCAGGAGGATCAGCATGGAGTACGTGGCGCTGCTGCGCGGCATCAACGTCGGCGGCACAAACAAGGTCGTCATGAGCGAGCTGCGCGAGCAGGTCGCCGGCGTGGGCTACACGAACGTGCGCACCTACATCAACAGCGGCAACCTCCTCTTCGAGGCCGAGGCCGAGGCCCCGCGCGAGGACGTGGCCCAGAGGGTCGAGGACCTTCTGGCGTGCCGCTACGACTTCCCGATCCGAGTGGCGCTCCTGACGGCGCGGGACTATCTCGAGGAGCTACACCACCTGCCCGACTGGTGGCACGGCGAGGTCGCCCGCCGCGACGCGCTCTTTTTTACGCGAGGCATGGATCGCGCCCACGTGCGTGAGCGGATCGAGGCCATGGATCTGGGGGACGAGGCCGTTTACTTCGGTGAGCACGCCGTGTTCTGGGGCAAGTTCCACGAGAAGGAATTCCTCAAGACCGCCTACCACAAGCGTCTGCTGCGCGAGGACTTCTACCGCCAGGTGACGATCCGCTCCGGCTCGACGGTCGAGAAGATCGCGTCGATGCTCGCGCGGGAGTGAGACGACGCCCGGTCGGCGGCCTCTGCGAGGCTGAGGCGAGTGTGAGAGAGGTGTCGTGCTGCCAGCCGCCGTGATCGCAGGGTTCCCCAGAAATGTCGCATGCAATTCCCTTGCCTGTATTTCAAGGTTTGAAATCAGATCGTTGAAATTCTGCGGGTTTCTCGATGCCTAAGAAAAGGTAGGGTACCCAAATTGCATGCGACTTTTGGGGAGAGGGGCAAGGAGAGTCGAGTAGAATACGGTATAGCGTGGAACCTGTCTGCCCGATCGTGATTTTGGCCCCCGCGCGCGCCCCTGCGGCCCCGATGCGGCCCAAAGCCCGTAGGCTGGTGTCAGTTCACGAGAAAACGAGGAGACACCATGGCCTCACACAGCGGGCGCCCCGGCGCCATCCGTAAGAAGGGCACGAAGAAGGGCGCGCAGGTCGGCACCGGCGGCCACTCGCGCCGCCGCCTCGAAGGCAAGGGCCCGACCCCCAAGGCCGAGGACCGCACCTACCATCCGGCCTACAAGCGCAAGGTGAAGCGCGAGGCCCGCGAGGCCCAGGAGGCCGCGATCGCGCGCGCCCGCGCCAAGTCCTCGATCCGCGTCAAGCCGGGCCACGAGCTGATCGCCGGCCGTAACCCCGTCGCAGAGGCCGCCCGCGCCTCGGTGCCGATCGAGCGCGTCTTCATCCTCGACAACGTGAAGGATGACCGCGTGGAGGAGGTCGTGCGCCTCGCCAGTGCGATGGGTGCACCCGTGTACGAGGTCACCCGCCGTGACCTGGACGTCGCGACTGACGGCGCCGTCCACCAGGGCGTCGCCATCGAGGTGCGCGGCTACGAGTACGCAGACGCCTCGGACCTGATCGCCGGGGCGCTCCAGCAGCTGGGCCACCCGCTCCTCGTCGCCCTCGACCAGGTGACGGACCCCCATAACCTGGGCGCGGTCCTGCGTAGCGCGGGCGCGTTTGGCGCGGATGGCGTCATCATCCCCGAGCGCCGCAGCGCGGGCGTCAACACGACCGCGTGGAAGGTGTCGGCCGGCGCGGCTGCCCGCGTGCCCGTGGCTCGCGCGACGAACCTCGTGCGCGCCCTCGAAGAGGCCAAGGCGGCCGGCTACTTCGTGGTCGGCCTGGACGGCGGCGGAGACGCGCCCCTGCGTGGCCTGTCGCTGGCGGACGGCCCCCTCGTGGTCGTGACCGGCGCCGAGGGTGCGGGCCTGTCCCGCCTCGTGCGCGAGACCTGCGATCAGATCGTGTCGATCCCGATCGCGTCGACCGTTGAGTCCCTCAACGCGGCCGTCGCGACGGGCATCGCCCTGTACGAGGTGGCCTCCCTGCGCGCGCAGGACTGAGCCTTCCGAACCATCTGTTGTCTCGCCGTGGGTTGCGCGTTAGCGCCCCCGGCGAGACTCCTTTGTGGCGGCCTGGCGCATTGCGATCACGTTCCGTCCCGCGAAGAGGTGGTCTGTTGGTAGATCGCCCTCAAAGAGGAGCTCGGGCTGTGCAAGCAGTAGCTCATCGAGCTGCAACGTGACGGCGAGGTCCTGGAGGTAGTGGCCGATGTCTTCCTTGGTGGTGGGGGTGTTGCGTTGACTCACTCGAGTGTCGAAGCACCACACCTCGCTCGCGGGACGCCCTTCGGCCGACCAGGGCCGCGCTGCGATGAGGATTCGTGACGTCTGATAGCGAGCGGTTGCGGCAGGCTGAGAGGCACGCTGCGAGGCAGACTGGGGGAACAGGTCGCTGCGCACAATCGGGTCAACCACGGTGGAAAATAGTTCGCGCATCGTATCGAGGCCGTCGGCGATCTCGGTGCCAACCCACCCGTTCAGGGCGAGCTGATCGCGCATCCCCGGCGTTTCCACCGGGGCGCTTCTCCACTTCGATGCCCAGTAGTTGATACAGCGAGCGGCCGCCTCATGCGGATCGGTTGCGATGAGAGCATGCAGGTACCTGCGACGGAAGACCATCCGGCGCAGTGAGAAACCTGGGGTCATGATCGCTCCTTCGACGGGAGGAACTTGGTGACGGGATCGAGGAAGCTGCCCCGCATCCGGTTGAGGTTGTCGGGGGCGAGGGGGTGGTCCTCGGGCAGTTCCTCACCATCGACGAGGCGCGGGGGAGCCAGGAGGACGCCCTGCTGGTGCAGGGACGTGTGCAGGTACTCGAAGACGCGGGCGAAGGGGTCTTTGCCGGGGCGGGCGCGCTGAATCGCCGTATCCCAGGGGAAACACCACAGCTCAGTGGATGCCTGTGCGGCGTCGGGCGAGGGGTGAGCCGCGATAATGATGCGCGTCTTGTTGAGGTGGCGCAGCTGGGCGCGCACCGCCTTCGACGTCAGGTAGACGGCGAGGCCTCCCAACACGAGGCCCGGGGCGATCTCGCCAAGTTCCAGGAACGTGTCGTCGAGGTGTCTGCGCGAGGCCGTGGCCTGCCCGGGCATGACCGTGACCTCGGTGCCCGACCAGCCGATGCCCGCGAAACGCTCGGACATTGTGGTCGACTCGCGCTTGATGCCGATGGTGCGCCAAAACGCCGCGCAGCGCGCGACGGCCTCCGCCGGCGGGCATGACACGGTGTACACCGTCATGGGGCGCCTCTTCAGGAGGGAATCCAGCGGCAGGTGCGGGGGAGTGATATCCATCGGCATTCCTGGGGGTCGGGGTAACGAGGCCAGGCTAGCAGTGCGAGGCGCCCGCTCACAGCTCGGGCCGCTATGATCGCCCCATGAGTGTCCTCGGAACCGTCATCGTTGGCATCGTCATCCTCATCGGAGTGATCGGCGCGGTCGTGCAGATTTGGCCGTCCGCGCCCGTCGTCGGCGGCGCGATCCTCGTGTGGTCGTGGATGACGGGCACGCGCTCCGCGTGGATCATCTTCGCCATCGTGGCGCTCGTCCTGATCCTCGGAACGATCCTGAAATACGTGATCCCCGCCCGCGGCATGAACAAGGCGGGAATCCCCCAATCCACGCTCGTGTGGGGCGCCGTCGGCGGCGTCGTCGGCTGGTTCGTCGGACTGCCTCTCGGCCTCGTCCTCGGCATGATCGCCGCGATCTTCCTCGTCGAATACCTGCGCAGCCGCGACACCGCGAGGGCCTGGAAAGCAACGGTTCAGGCCCTCAAGGCCTTCGGATGGACGATCGCCATCGAGCTGATCGCCGCCCTCACGAGCGCCACCGCGTGGGGCGTCGGCGTCGCCCTGGCCGCCACCGGAAACTGACGCGACCAGCCAGGGTACCCCGGCCTCGTCGTTCCTCCGGTACGATGGGTCTGTTGCGCGCACCCGCGCGACTCACCCAACTTAACGGAGATACTCATGCCCGCCGTCATCGTGCTCGGCGCCCAGTGGGGCGACGAAGGCAAAGGCAAGGCCACTGACCAGCTCGGCCAGCACACCGACCTCGTCGTGAAGTTCAACGGAGGCAACAACGCCGGACACACCGTCGTGATCGACGGCGAAAAGTACGCGCTGCACCTCCTGCCCGCCGGAATTCTCTCCGAAGGCGTCACCCCCATCATCGGCAACGGCGTCGTCGTCGACCTGGACGTGCTCTTCGAGGAGCTCGAGGACATCACCTCGCGCGGCGTCGACTGCTCGCGCCTGCGCATCTCCTCCAACGCGCACATCATCCCCCCGTACAACCGCCTCATGGATCAGGCGAACGAGCGTGCGCGCGGCAACAACCTGATCGGTACGACGGGTCGAGGCATCGGCCCCACCTACGCCGACAAGATGAACCGTATCGGCCTGCGCATCCAGGACCTCTTCCACCCCGAGGAGCTGCGCGCCAAGGTCGAGGCCGCCCTGGCCCCCAAGAACACCATTTTCGAGGCCGTGGACCTGCAGGTGCTCGACCCCGCCGAGGTAGCCGACCACCTCCTGTCCTTCGCGGAGCGCGTCAAGCCGATGCTGTGCGACGTGTCCCTCGTTGTCAACGACGCGCTGGACCGCGGTGAGACCGTCCTCTTCGAGGGTGGCCAGGCCACGATGCTCGACATCGACCACGGCACCTACCCCTTCGTGACCTCCTCCAACCCGACCGCGGGCGGCGCGCTCACCGGCTCCGGCGTGGGCCCGACCCGCATCGACCGCGTCGTCGGCGTCGCCAAGGCGTACACGACGCGCGTCGGCGAGGGCCCGTTCCCCACGGAACTGGACGATGAGGTCGGCGAGGCCCTGCGCGCCAAGGGTGGCGAATTCGGCGTGACCACCGGTCGCCCGCGCCGCACCGGCTGGTTCGACGCTGTCGTCATGCGATACGCGACGCGCATCAACGGCCTGACCGACATCTGCCTGACGAAGCTCGACGTGCTCTCCGGCTACGACACGATCCCCGTGTGTGTCGCCTACGAGGTCGACGGAGTGCGCACCGAGGAAATGCCCCTCGACCAGGCCGGCTTCGAGGCCGCCGTGCCCGTGTACGAGGAGCTGCCCGGCTGGAGCGAGGACATCTCGCAGTGCCGTTCCTTCGAGGAGCTGCCCCAGGCCGCCCAGGACTACATCACGCGCCTGGAGGAGCTGTCGCGCTGCCGCATCCAATCGATCGGCGTGGGCCCGGGCCGCGAGGCCACGATCGTGCGCTATCCGCTCATGTGACGGTTTTTAAACGACAGTGGGGGCCGGTGCCGCGTTGCGGCGCCGGCCCCCACCCGTTTGACGCGCCGCCGTCGGCGCGCATGTACGACGAAGCACGCCGAACCGAATGCGCCTGTCGGCGCGAAGGCCGCTCGTAGCGGCAGAGTGTGGAGCCCGGGGCATACCGGTCCGGCGTGCCCCTCAACCCTACGACTAAGCCCCTCGCGCACGCTCGCCGTGGGGGCGTGGATCAACCCACACAGGGGAGTGCGCCACAGTCGCCACCGCGTCGACCACCAACGACGAGGCCGTGGCCGCCTTCCCCGCGAACCCTCCCATCCCCCGTGGCGGAGCCGACCCGCCTGGGTGGCCCCGGCCTCGTCGAGTGCCCACATGTGGGACCATGGAAGCGTGATGACATCGACCCCGCCCATGCGCCCCCGAACCAACCGCGGGCGCCGCCGCGACACCCTGGCCACCCGGCGTGTGCCCAACAGCATCGGCACCCTCACCGTCACCCTGCTGGCGGTCCTCACGATCGTCGCGTGGTGGCTGCCCGGCTCACGCTGGAGCGTCGGCCCCATCGTGGCGCTCGCTTCCTTCCTCCTTGCCCTCGGGTGGCCGACCCTGGCGCGGCTGCACATGCCGTGGCTCGCGCAGGCTGTCCTCGCCCTCGGCGGGGCCCTGACCCCCATGGCCGTCGCCTACTGGAAGAACCTCGACATCGCTGTCCCGCTGACCGGCATCACGCTGGTCGCGCTGGTGGCCGCCACCATCCTCGACGCGCCCACGCCGCGCGACCACTCGGTGGGGCATACGAGCGAACACTGGGGCTCCACTGCGCTCAGCGCCGCACTCGCCTCGTCCGTGACCGCGCTCCTCATCATCACGTCGGCCTCCATGTGGGTCTCCCTCACCGTCCACGAGCGCTGGTCCGTCATCGTCCCCATGGCCGCCCTGATCGCCATCGTCGGCGCGGCGGCCGCACGCGCCGGGCGCAGCGCGAAAGCCGGCGTCGTCATCGCGATGCTCGCGGGCATCGTCGCGGGCCTGGTCGCCGCGTCGATCGCCTGGTTCCTCGGGGAGACATCGGACCTGCTGCCCGTCGTCTTCCCCTTCATCGCCAAGCGTTTCGGCGACTTCGCCGCATTCCTGACCCTGGGCGGCGTCACCGGCTTCGGCGTCGGCTTCGCCGTGTCGGTCGTTGACGCGCTCCTGGGCGAGCGCGCCTCCTCCGCGCAGCTCGCCAACGTTCTGGGCCGAGGCGCCGCGAAGTTCCTCGTCGCCGCCCTGCCCGTCTACGCGATGATCCGCATCGGCGGCATCTGAGGTATCTCGGCGGCTGAGTTATCGCGGTGTCTCAGGCCCACCCGGGCCAGGTATTGCCCGCGCCCGCGCCTCGTCCCTGTTCGCCCCCGCGCCTCGTCCCTGCCCGCCCCCGCGCCTCGTCCCTGCCCGCCCCCGCGCCTCGTCCCTGTTCG
>NZ_ALIY01000224.1:0-4535 GCF_000283035.1 Actinomyces sp. ICM58 | reverse complement strand
CGGGTGGCCCGGCAGTAACTGCCGGGCCACCCGCCCATTTTTTGACGGCTGTGTCGCTTGCTTGCTGGCGCGCCGCTAGATCCATGTCGGGAGCCACATGTGGGCTCGCCAGAACTCGTAGTCGACGACGTCCGCGCGCCACAGGGGTAGGAACCACAGGGCGCACGCGAGGATCGTGATGGTCAGGCCGACCGCCATGACGCGCCCCGTGATCTCGGTTCTGCGCGGCATGGGGAGGATAGATGGCTGGCCGTCAGGGGCGATGGCGCCGGCGAGTAGGCCGATCATCCACGCGACGGCGAGGGCTACGAAGGGCGCGAAGGCCACCGTGTAGAAGGTGAAGATCGTCCGGTGCGCGTAGCCCAGCCATGGTACGTAGAGGGCGAGGTAGCCCGTCAGGATGACGCCCGCGCGCCAGTTGCGGTAGTGGAGAGTCCCCCACACGACGAGCATGAGTGCGCCGATGCCGATCCACCACAGGATCGGGTTGCCCAGGGCTACGACGTTTGTCGCGCAGTTGCCGGAGGGGCATCCGGTGACGGCCTCCCCGTTGGCCCAGTGGAAGGAGGTCGGTCGAATCTGTGCGAGCCACGTGTAGGGGTTCGACTGGTAGGTGTGCGGCGTCTCGAGGCCGTTGTGGAACTTCCACATATCTCGGTGGTAGAGCCACAGGTCGGCCAGCGCACCCCCGAAGCCGGAGATGCCGGAGCGGCCGTGCCCGTATGCGCGTGGGTGTATGAACCATCCGAACCAGGAGGCGATGTAGGTCAGGATCGCGGGGGGCACCATGAGGATGAAGGCCCACCACACGTCGGCCAGGAGGGCGCCGCGAACGGGGGAGGGGTGTCCCGCCGCCCAGCGGGCCGTGATCTCGCGGATGGCGACGAACAGGCCGAGGAGGGCGAGGACGTAGATGCCGGACCATTTCACCGAGCCCGCGAGGCCGCACAGGACGCCGGCTGCGAGCAGCCAGGGGCGGTTGCCCGCGTTGGGTCCGACGGCAAAGCCGCGGCGGTCGCGCACGAGGAGGAAGTCGCGCAGGTCTCGCCATCCCGAGCGCGGCGCGGTGACTTGGTCCCATTCGCGCAGTGTGCGCATCAGGCGCGGACGGGCGGACTGCTGGTCCTTGACGACGCAGAGGAAGGCGGCGAGCGCGAACATTGCGAGGAAGCCGTCGAGGATGGACGTGCGGCTCATGACGATGGCCTGGCCGTCGGTGGCCAGGAAGAGCCCCGCGATGAGCGTGAGCGCAGGGTTGCGGAAGAGGTTGTACGCGAGGCGGCACAGGAGTAGCACGGTGATGACGCCGCAGATCGCGGTGGTGATGCGCCAGCCGACGGGGTCGGCCTGTCCGAAGAGCTTCATGCCCAGGGCGATGATCCACTTCCCGGTGGGCGGGTGGACGGCGTAGGAGGCCGTCGCTGAAAGCCTCGACGTGTCGCCGGCGACGAAGGTGGGGTCGTAGTTCTGCGGCCACGTCCCCTCGTAGCCGAGGGTGAGGAGGGACCACGCGTCCTTGACGTAGTACGTCTCGTCGAAGATGAGCGTGCGGACGTTGTCCAGGCCGGTCAGGCGGATGACGGCTGCGATCAGGGTGGCGAGAGCTGTTGCGACCCAGCCGGCGGCGGGGGTGCTCAGGAGGGTGTCCCATTGGCGGGGTTTACTCGGGGACGAGGCCGGGGTGGCCGACTCGGGTTCCGTGGCCGCGGGTGGCGGGTCCTGGGCATCTCGTGACGGGGGCGTTGTCGCCTCGCAGTCGGTGGGTGCCGCAGCGCTGGCGGGCGCCGAGGTGTCGACGTGTTCCTCGGGGGAGACCGTGTCGTCGTGCGTCTGCGTCTGGGCGCCTCGAGAGGTGTTGTGGTTCGTGTTCGTCGTGTCCATCACCTAGCGAGTGTAGCGGGCGGCGTCGCGTGGGCAAATAGCGGCTGTACATCTGGCGAGGTGCGGTGGGAAGATGTGCACGCCGATGGAGTTGAGAAACGTTCTCGAATTGCCCTATAATTTTCGGGTGCCCGAAAAGTTTATAGGAGCGAAGATGATCCTCTCCCCCCTCTCACCAACACGCCGCGCGAGCCTCGCCGTCCTCGGCCTCGCCCTCGCGCCGCTGGCGGCGTGCGCCCCCGCCTCCTCGGCCCACGGCCTGACGATCGTCGCCACGACCACGCAGATCTGCGACTACGTCACGCAGATCGCGGCGGCCTCCAACGACCTCTCCCTCGACAAGACCGACGCCTCCGGCACAAAGACCCACGTCGGGGCCGCCCCCGAGGGCGCCGCGCTCACCATGAGCCTGACGTGCCTCCTCGCCCCCAACGCCTCGGCCCACGAGCACGAGATGACCCCCTCCCAGACCGCCGCCCTGGCCGACGCCGACGTCATGGCCGTCTCCGGCGTCGACCTCGAGCACTTCCTCGACGACGCGGTCGCCTCCTCCGGATTCCACGGGCGCATGGTCGTCACCTCCGGCGTCCTGACGGCATCGGACGTCGACAACCCCGGCGCGCCCGACCCGCAGACTCCCTACACGATCGACCGAGGAGACCAACGAATCGAGGTAGCACCCTGGCCCTTCCCGCCCGAGACCGCCGGCGAGGAACCCGAGTTCCGTTTCGACCCGCACGTGTGGACCTCGCCGGCGCGCGCCCGCATCCAGGTCGCCAACCTGGGGGCCGGACTGGCCGCCGCCGCGCCCGATGCCGCCTCCTCGATCAACGAGGCCACGGCCTCGTACCTGGAGGACCTCGACGCCCTCGACGCCTGGGCGAGGGAGGCGATCGCCACCGTCCCCGAGGCCCAGCGCGTCCTGTTCACCTCCCACGACGCGTTCGGCTACTTCTCGGCCGACTACGGGATCCGCTTCATCGGCGCCGCCCTGTCCGACTTTAACGACCAGCAGGACGCGACCGCGGACCACATCGCCTCGGCCGTGCAGGCCGTGAAGGACTCCGGGGCCGTTGCCATCTTCGCCGAAAACTCCAACAACTCCAAGTCCATCGAGGCGATCGCGCGAGGCGCGGGCGTCACCCCCATCGTCGGGGACGACGCCCTCTACGGCGACTCGCTCGGCCCTGATGGCTCAGAGGGGGCGACCTACGTCGGTTCGATTATCCACAACACGCGCGCGGTGACCCAGGCCTGGGGCGGCACCGTCCCCGCCCTGCCCGAGCGACTGGAGGCCCCCTGATGGCGACTCTCGTGTCCTTCCGGGACGCGACGCTGGGGTATGGGGGCACCCCGGCGCTGTCCGGCCTGACTCTCGACGTCGTCGGGGGAGGGGCCCTCGCCCTCGTCGGCCCCAACGGCGGTGGAAAGACCACGCTCATGCGCGCCGTCGTCGGCACCTGCTCGCTCCTGTCGGGACGCGTGGAGGTGAACGCCGAGCGTATTGGCCTGGTGCCCCAAAGCGCTGACCTCGACCTCACCTTCCCCGTCAGCGCCGCCGAGGTCGTCACCATGGGTCTCATCGGCGAGGCCGGCTGGGGCAAGCGCATCACCGCGGACATGCGGCGCCGGGTGAGCGCCGCCCTCGAGCGCGTCAACCTCGCCGACCGGGCGAGCCATCGCTTCGGCACGCTCAGCGGCGGCCAGCGCCAGCGCGTCCTCGTCGCGCGCGCACTCGTCGCCCGCCCCGAGCTGGTCATGATGGACGAACCCTTCAACGGCCTGGACGCACCCAGCCGCGACATCATCACGCGCCTCATCGCCGAGCTCACCGAGGCTGGGGTGGGCGTCGTCGTCTCCACACACGACCTCTCCCTCGCGCGCGACGTGTGCTCGCGCGCGTGCGTGCTCGCCTCGCGCCTCGTCGCCCTCGGGCCCACGAACGAGGCCCTGGCCCCCGAAATCCTCGCGCGCGCCTACGGGTCAAGCGCGGATGAAGCGATCGCGTCCCTGTCATGATCGCCCCCTACCTGCTGCGCCCGATCATCGTCCTGGGCCTGCTCGCGCTCGCGGCGGGCCCGGCCTCGACGCTCGTTAACCTGCGCCGAGCAGAGTTCGGCGCCGAGACCATGGTGCACGGCGTCTTCCCCGGCATCGTCGTGGGCATGGCCGTCGGCGGGCGGGGTGCCATTATTCCCGGCGGTGCCGTGTGCGCGGCCCTCATTGCGGCCGCCCTGACGGCCGCGTCGCGGCGCCCGCGCTCCAGTGAGGCGACGACCGCGGTCCTGCTCACCGCCTTCTTCTCCCTCGGCATCGTCATCTCGCTGCGCATCGGCGACATGTCCGGACAGCTCGAATCCCTCATGTTCGGCCGACTCCTGGACATCACGCCCTCCCGAATGTGGACGAGCGGAGCGGTTCTCGTGGCGGCCTTCCTGCTCCTGCTGGCGACCTGGCGCGCCCAGGTCGCCGTCGCCTTCGACCGAGAGTCCGCCACCGTATCGGGGATTCCCGTCACCTGGATCGACGTCGCCTTCAACGCGGCCCTCGGCGCAATCGTCGTCGCCGCCTCGACGGCCGTGGGCGTGCTCCTCGTCGTCGGCTACCTCGTCGTGCCCGGGGCCTGCGGGCGCCTCCTCGCCGCCGGGACGCGC
>NZ_ALIY01000223.1:0-2783 GCF_000283035.1 Actinomyces sp. ICM58 | reverse complement strand
GCGAGGCCGGGGACGCTTCGGGCGAGGCCGGCGCGGCCGGGGACGCCTCGGGCGAGGCCGACGAGGCCGGGGTGGTCGGTGCCTCGCCGGAGGGTGCCGTGACGACGGTGCTGTCTGCGGCCGTGGCGTCTGTTGCAGAGGCGGCGAGGGGGGAGAGGGTGATGCACGCGAGCGCGGTTATCGACGCGCCGAGGCAGTGGAGAAGGCGGATGCTGATCCTGTTCATGGTGACACCTCGTTGGTGGGGAATGCCTCAATCTTAGGCGCTGTGGGGGCGGCAGAGTGGTTGTTTTGGACCGCGCGTGGGGAGTCGTCGCGCGCGCATGCAGGAGGGAGTGCGTGCGTCGCGTCCGGGAGCCTGGAGGGAGGGGAAACCCTTGTGTTCCACAGTAAATTAGGCTTATGATACTTTTATAAAGCTTGTCAATACTTGCCCGCCCGTAAGGAATGATTACCGTGTCCAAGAAGGACCTCGTCATCCCCCTCGTGCCCGCTGCCCTGAGCGCCGCGCTCCTGGCGGGAGGCGTCACCGTCTTTTCTGCGTGTGAACCCAGGCCGGACGGAACCTGGATGCACTGCCACCAGTGCCAAAACTCCGTCGCGGCCAGCGCCGCCGGCCTCGCCGTGTTCTTCGGGACGGCGGCTTTCATCAAGAACAAGGGCGTGCGCCTCGCCCTCCAGGTCCTCTGCCTCGTCGGCGCTGTCGTCGTCTTTTTCATCCCCGGCGTCATCTGCCCGCTGTGCATGATGAAGACGATGCGCTGTCACACGGTGTTCCAGCCCTTCGTGCGCATCATGAGCGTCCTCGTCGCGGGCGGCGGCGTCGCCGCCGTCGTGAACACGCTCAAGAAGGACAAGGCCTCCCAGGCCTGACGCCCGGCAGGTGACACGCGTGCGCCTGAGCAGGGCAACGATGAAGAAGGGAACCGTCGTACTCGCGGCGCTTCTCCTCGCGGTGACCCTCGGCATCCTGTTCCATCACCACCAGCGTTCACAGCGCTACGCGCAGGCTCTGCGCCTGGCTGAGTCCGGGGACGCTTCGGGGGCCTACGGGATTCTCGTTGGCCTCGGGGACTACGCGGACGCGCGAGAGCGCGCGGCGGGCCTCGTCGAGGAGGATCCGGCGCTTCCCTACCGCGGGGCCGCCAAGGGAGATGTCGTCTCTTTCGGCTCCTTCGAGCAGGACGGCGACGCCTCCAACGGCCCGGAGTCGATCCGGTGGATCGTGTTGGAGCGCTTCGACGACCGGCTCCTGCTGCTCAGCGCCGACGTCCTCGACGGACGCCAGTACAACCACGTTCCGTTCCAGGACGTGACGTGGGCGGACAGCGACCTGCGCGCGTGGATGAACGACGACTTTTTCGACGCCGCCTTCACGCCCGCCCAGCGGGGAATCATCCCCTCCGTCCTCAACGACAACGCCGACCAGTCCATCACCGGAGCCCCGGGAGGCGCGCCCACGCAGGACCGCGTCTTCGCGCTCAGCGAGCAGGAAAGCGTCGTCTACCTCTCCGGCGGCGCGAACCGCTCCGACATCGGCGAGGCTCTCGCGAGCGAATACGCGGCCTCGGGTGCCCTGACCGTCACCGAGGACGGGACGGCCGACTGGTGGCTGCGCTCGCCAGGAACCTACGGCTTCGCCGCGCAATTCGTTGACGCGGCCGGCACGCCGGTCGCCAGCGGCGCGAACGTCGACGTCCTGTACGGGGCTCGGCCCGCGCTGTGGATCGACCTGTCCGAGGTCGGCGGGGGCGGGCGATGACAGGCTCCCTCACGCTGCGCCGGGTTCCCCTCAAGAACGTCCTGGCGCACCCCGTGCGCGCCGCGATCATCCTGGTTCTCGCGCTCGCCCAGGCGGCGTGCGTGTTCGGCGGCCTCGTCGCCCTCGACGGCATGCGCGCCCAGCTCAGCCTCGCCGAGCGCCGACTCGGCGCCGACCTCGTCGTGTACCCGACCTCCTGCCTGAACATCGTGGATAAGCGGGCGCTGAGCATGCTCGGAACCCCCGCCCAATGCGACCAGCCGCGCGCGACCCTGGCGCGCATGGACGCCAACGAGGAGATCGCCGCCGTCACCTACGAGCTGGCCATCTCCCAGACGCGGCCCGACGGGACGACCCAGTGGATCATCGGCTACGACCCCGCGACCGACTTCGTCGTGTCGCCGTGGATCGCCGAGGGAGAAGGAAAGTATGCGCCCGAGGGCGCCGTCACGGTCGGAGCCGCCGCCGCGCAGACCCCGGAGGGCGAGGTGACACTCTTCGGGAAGCAGTGGCCCGTGGGCGCACACCTGGAGGCCACCGGCACCGACTGGGATCACGCCGTCTTCGTCAGCATGGACACGCTCACGCAGGTCATCGCCGCATCGGTCGAATCGGGTGTGGACACCTACGCCTCCCTGGCGCCGGACCGCGACTACACGGTCGCCCTCGTGCACGTCGCCGACTCCCGCCAGGTCGATAGCGTCACGGAGTGGATCAACCTGTACGTGCGCAAAGTGACCGCCGTCCGCTCCGAGGCGGCCGTCTCAGCCACGGCCTCGGACGTGCGCGCCCACCGCAGCGCGCTCCTCGGCGTGCTCGGCATCGCATGGGGTGTCCTGCTGGCCGCCCTGATGGTCGCCCAGGCCACGCTCATGAACGAGCGTCGACACGAGCTGTACGTGTGGCGCTCGATCGGGGCGTCGGCGAAGACGATTGCGCGAGTCATGACGGCCGAATCCCTGATTCTTCACGCGGCGGGCGCCCTCGCCGGCGTCGTCGTCGGAGCCGCCGCCGTGCCCCT
>NZ_ALIY01000222.1:0-8074 GCF_000283035.1 Actinomyces sp. ICM58 | reverse complement strand
GACCCGGGCCCCGCCTCCCCCCAGGCAGCCACGCCCGCCGCCCCCGTCCTGCCCGTGGGCGACGAGAGCACCGCGCTGACCTCGAAGAGCGGCGAAACGCTGGGCTCCTCTTCGTCCCAAGCGTCCTCCGAGGAGGATCCGGCGCGCGTCGTCGGCATCATCGTTCGCCTTCAGGACGGCGCCGACCGCGCGGCCTCCCTCGCCTCCATCAACGAGGCCGTGGCCGGGGCTTTTCCCGGAACCTCCGCCGAGGTGACGCGCGAGTACTCAAACACCTTCTCGGGTGTCGCGCTCAAGGCCCCCGCCGGCTCTCTTGACGCGATCCGCGCGGCCAGCGGCGTTCAGGGTGCGTTCATCGACCGTGAGACCCACGTCAGCGATGTGGCGGGAGTCGACGCCGAGGGTGGCTTCCAGGCTACGCGTCTGGCCGACCAGAACCCCGACAACCTCAGCGCCCAGGTCATCATGCACGCCGACCAGGTGTCCCAGAGGGGGCAGGGTAAGGTCGTCGCCATCATCGACACGGGCGTCGACATGACGCACCCCGCCTTCGCGGGCACCCTGTCTGGGACGCCCGCGCTCTCGGCGGACAAGGTGGCTTCCCTCACGCCCCAGCTGGGTGGGGGCAAGGACGGCGTCTACGTCAACGAGAAGTTCCCCTTCGCCTACGACTACGCGGACGAGGATAACGACGCCTCGCCCCTGGAGCCTCATGGGACGCACGTCGCCGGCATCGCCGCGGCCAACGCCGGCGAGATCATGGGCGTGGCCCCCGATGCGCAGATCCTCGTTGCGAAGGTCGAGCAGGACGGCGGCGGCATGCTGGACTCCGCGCTGCTGGCCGCCCTCGACGACATGGCGATCCTGCACCCCGACGTCGTGAACCTGTCGCTCGGCCAGGACGCTGGCATGGATAACGCGGCCGACAGCCTCTACGCGGGCATCTTCGAGACGCTGCAGGACAAGGGCATCATCGTCGACGTGGCCGCCGGTAACGCCTTCTCCTCCGGATACGGCAACGCCTCCGGTAAGAACCTGCCCTACGCCTCCGACCCCGACTCCTCGACCCTGGGTGAGCCCGCCACGTACAGCCCCACGCTGTCCGTGGCCTCGCTCGACAACCTCCTGTCCGTCAACGCCTTCACCGCGGCCGGTAAGAATATCGCCTACCAGCGTGCGCGTGGAGAGGGCGGAGGGGAGATTCCTCAGATCGCCGAGATGCCCCCCGGTGACTACGAATACGTCGACGGTGGGTTCGGTACTCGGGAAGACGTCGCAGCCCTGCGCTCGAAGTACCCGCAGGGCCTGGACGGGAAGATTGTTCTCGTCTCGCGCGGTCAGATGACCTTCCAGGAGAAGATCGACAACCTGACCTCGCTCAAGCCCGCGGCGATCCTCGTCTACAACAACGTCCCCGGCGACGCGCTCAGCGTCATGAGCCTGACGACGCTCGAGGTTCCCGCTGGGTTCATCTCCCAGGCGGACGGGCAGACCATGCTGGCCGCCGCCGACCACCACCTGACCCTCGTCGAGGGCCTGACGGTCAGGTCGAACGCCCCCTACTCGATGTCAGACTTCTCCTCGTGGGGCGTGTCCCCGGACCTGCGCCTCAAGCCCGAGGTGACCGCGCCCGGCGGCAACATTTACTCCTCGCTGCCCGAGGACTCCTACGGGTTCATGTCCGGCACGTCGATGGCGACCCCGCAGCTGACGGGCGCCAGCGCGCTCGTCCTGCAGCGCGTCCAGTCCGACCCGCTGTTCGCCTCGATGGACGCGCGTCACAAGTCTGACGTCGTCCAGAACCTCCTCATGGGCACGGCGACCCCCGTCGTCGACCCCCTCCAGGACACCGGCGCCTACTACTCCCCGCGCAAGCAGGGAGCGGGCCTGGTGAACGTCCTGGCGGCCACGACCTCGTCCGTGTACCCATCCGTCGTGGGCGCCGCCGATCCCTCCCGCCCCAAGGCGGACCTCGGCGACGGCACGACGGGCTGGCACTTCGACGTTACCCTCCACAACCTCTCCGGCGTGGCGGCGACCTACGAGATGAACTCGCAGGCGCTCTCCGAGATCGTTGAGGGCGGGTTCTTCACCGGCCACTCCTCCGACTGGCGAGGCCGTGGCGTGGCGATCTCCTACTCCGGCGCGGCCGTGCGCGGCACCGGCGAGAGCGCGACCGTCACCGTCCCGGCCTCGGGCGAGGTCACCGTCGGCGTCGACGTGACGCCCGGTAGCGAGTTCGCTCGCTACGTGAGCGACAACGCCCCCTCCGGCACCTTCCTTGAGGGCTTCGTGCGCTTCACTTCGCGTACCCAGGGGCAGGCCGACCTGACCGTGCCCTACCTGGGCTTCTACGGTGACTGGGGCAAGCCCGCGATCTTCGATTCTCTTGCCTCCGATGGCGACGGACATATCCTGGCCTCGTCGATCAGTGCCACCGACGGCGGAAACCCCCTCGGCTACAACCCCCTGGCGAAGGATAGCGAGCGCAGCGGGCGCCCCAACGCCTCCAAGTACGTCATCTCCCGCTCCGACGCGCTCTATGCTCCCAACGCCATCTACCCCAAGACGGGAACGCTGCGCAGCGTCCACACGATGACGACCACCTACACCAACGGGGCTGGCGAGGTCGTCGCCTCCTACGAGTCCCATCAGAACTGGAAGTCGATGATGAACCCCTCCTCCGGAGCGATCAGCCCGGTGGAGCAGGAGCATGCACCGAGGTTCCTGGACCTGACGTCCGACGAGTTCAAGGACCTGCCCGACGGTAACTACAAGCTGACGATCGCCGCGCACAACGACGGGCCCTCGCCCACCGAGCAGTCCATCTCCTACGACTTCCGCGTCGATACGACGCCCCCGGTCGTGGAAGGGGTCGTGTACCATGAGGGCGACTTCGGTGGCTCCGACGTCAGCATTGACGTGAGCGACGATTCGCCCATCGCCGGCGTCACCATGCACGACCCGCGCTCCGGCATGTGGTTCTACCGCTACGTTGCCGATAACGATAGCGACCAGTTGGGAGCCGACGGCAGGTACCACGTGTACATGTCCGTGTCCCTGGGTGACATCGCCCTGGGCTGGCAGGAGCAGGGTTCCACCGAGGAACTCATCTCTCACCCGTACATCCTCGCGTGGGACTACGGCCTCAACCACTCCGAGGCCGTCACTGTTGACCTGCACACCGACAACCCGGGCGTCGTCGCGCCCTGCACCAACCCCGAGGGTGGCCACTGGGTGCGTGACTCCATCGGCTGGTGGTACCAGTGCGCGGGCGGCACCGACTACCTCAAGGGCGGCTGGTTCACGATCAATGGCGTGGACTACCAGTTCGGCCCCACCGGCTACATGGTGACCGGTTTCCTCCAGCGCGCCAACGGCGAGTGGGTGTACGCCGACTCTGAGGGTGCCCTCGTGGGCGGCTGGGTGCGCGACGGCGCCTACGGTGGCCCCTACTGGTACTACATGGATCCCGCGACGAAGGTCATGCGTACCGGCTGGCTGTCCGACGGCGGGTCCTGGTATTACCTGCACGCCAACGGCGTCATGGCGATCGGCTGGGTGCAGGTGGATGGTTCCTGGTACTACCTGAAGGCCTCCGGGGCGATGGCCACCGGCTGGGTGAAGGTGGGCGACTCCTGGTACTACCTGTCCTACTCGGGAGCGATGCTGACGGGCACGCACACGATCAACGGACGCACCTACGTCTTTGACATGAACGGTGCGTGGGTCGGGTGACCTGACCGCCTCAGACCCGGACAGGCTGATTGTCGAGGCCCGGGAGCGTTGCGATGGTGACGCTCCCGGGCCTCTTCATAGTTTGTCGGTAAAATAATTGTCAATTGTTTCCCAATGTGGGACAAAGTTTGTCACATGGCTCGCGTGAGGTATGTTGGGTGTGGCGGCCGACACGGCGGAGCCCTTCCGCCCCTAGGGACGGCCACTGTCGACACATTGGAGTTACGCACATGACAATGAAGAAACCAACGGCGCTTCTCGCGCTCGTCGGTGCCTGCGCGCTGGCCGTCACCGGTCCGGCGTCCCTCGCAGCGCCGCCGACTCCCGCCCAGGGTACCCAGGGGGCCACGGCCTCGTCCCTGCCCGTGGGCGACATCGACACCGCGCTGACCTCGAAGAGCGGACAGACCAGCCAGGCCGATCAGGCCCAGGCGACCGACGAGGCCGACTCGGCCGCCGTCGTGAGCATCATCGTCCAGCTCAATGACGGTGCAGACCGCGCCGCCTCCCTCGCCTCCATCAACGAGGCCGTGGCCGGCGCCTTCCCCGGAACCTCCGCCCAGGTGGAACGCGAGTACGACAACGCCCTGCGGGGCTTCGCGCTCAAGGCCCCCGCCGGCTCTCTCGACGCGATCCGCGCGGCGAGCGGCGTAAAGGCCGCCTTCCTTGATCGCGAGACCCGCGTCGATGATGCCGACGACCAGGTCGCTGGCGAGGGAGCGACGAACTCCGCCCGTACCTCAACCCAGGACCCCGCCAACCTCAGCGCCCAGCTGATGATGCACGCCGACCAGATCACCCAGAAGGGCGACGGGAAGGTCATCGCCGTCATCGACACGGGCGTGGACATGACGCATCCGGCGTTCGCGGGCGCCCTCGGGGGGACCCCCGCGCTCTCGGCGGACAAGGTGGCGTCCCTGACCCCCAAGCTGGGCGACGGCAAGACCGGCACCTACGTCTCGGAGAAGTTCCCCTTCGCCTACGACTACGCGGATAACGACCCGGACGCCTCGCCGACCGGACAAGCCGGATCGCACGGCACGCACGTCGCCGGCATCACCGCGGCCAACGCGGGCGAAATTGTCGGCATCGCGCCCGACGCGCAGATCATAGTCGCCAAGGTCGCGCGCAGCGTCGAGGGCGACATCACCGATTCCGGGCTGCTCGCCGCACTCGACGACATGGTGATCCTGCACCCCGACGTCATTAACCTGTCGCTCGGCCAGCTCGGAGGCATGGACAACGAGGCCGACTCGGTCTACGCGACCGTCTTCAAGAGCCTGCAGGACGTGGGTGTGACCGTCAACGCGGCAGCCGGCAACCACTACACGGCCGGATACGGCAATACCTCCGGCAAAAACCTGCCCTTCGCGTCCGACCCGGACTCCTCCACCCAGTGCGAGCCGGCGACCTACTCCTCCGTGGTCTCCGTCGCCTCCGTCGATAACTCGCTGGCGCACAGCGCGTTAACCGTCGGCGACCGCGATATTCCCTTCCAGCGGGCCGGTGGCGCTGACGGTCAGAAGATGCCCGACCTGTCCGATCTGACCGGCGGCCCCTTCGAATATGTCGACGGCGGCATCGGTTCGGCCGAGGACGGCGCCGCGCTCAAGGCCAAGTACCCCGAGGGCCTGGCCGGAAAGATCGTGCTGGTCAAGCGAGGCTCCCTCACCTTCCAGACCAAGTTCGACAACATCGCAGGCTCCAAGCCCGCCGGCTTCATCGTCTACAACAACGTTCCCGGTGACTCCCTCGTCGTCATGAGCCTGGCGACGAACGGCGTGCCCGCCGCATTCATTTCGCAGGCGGACGGCGAGGCCATGCTGGCCGCCGCCGACCATCACCTGAGCGTCGCCCCCGGCAAGGTCGTCGCCCCCAGCTCGAAGTACTCCATGTCGAGCTTCTCCTCGTGGGGCGTGTCCCCGGACCTGCGCCTCAAGCCCGAGGTGACCGCGCCCGGCGGCAACATCTACTCCTCGGTGCCCGGAGGCACCTACGAGTTCATGTCCGGCACGTCGATGGCGACCCCGCAGATGTCGGGCGTGAGCGCGGTCGTCCTGCAGCGCGTCCAGAATGATCCGCTCTTCGCCTCGATGAGTGCGCGCGAGAAGGTTGACGTCGTCCAGAACCTCATCATGGGCACGGCCGCTCCCATCGCCGACCCGCTCCAGGACACCGGCGACCCGTACTCCCCGCGCAAGCAGGGCTCGGGTTTGACGAACGTCCTGGCTGCCACGACCTCGTCCGTGTACCCGACCGTGAAGGGCGCCCCCGAGTCCTCCCGACCCAAGGCCGACCTGGGGGATGGGACCAAGGGATGGCACTTCGACGTCACCCTCCACAACCTCTCCAGCGTCGAGGCCACCTACGCCCTGAACACGCAGGCGCTCTCCGAGATCGTTGAGGATGGGTTCTTCACCGGCCACTCCTCCGACTGGCGAGGCAAGGGCGTGGACATCGCCTACTCCGGCGCGGCCGTGAGCGGCACCGGCGAAGGCGCGACCATCACCGTCCCCGCCTCGGGCGAGGCAACCGTGGGCGTGGACGTCACGCCTCGCGCCGCCTTCGACTCCTACGTCGCGCAGAATGCGCCCAACGGCACGTTCCTCGACGGCTTCGTGCGCCTCACCTCGAAGACCGATGGTCAGCCCGACCTGACCGTGCCCTACATGGGCTTCTACGGCGACTGGGGCAAGGCCCCCATCTTCGACGCCCTCGCCTCCGACGGGGGAGCGCACACCCTGGCCTCGGGCATCTACAACGGCACCACGGGCCAGCAGCTGGGATACAACCCCCTGGTCAAGGCCGACGCGCGCACCGGCACGCCCAAGGCTGACCGCTACGTCCTCTCCCGCGCCGAGGCCTCGGGCGCTCCCACGGTCCTCGAACCGCGCACCGGCACCCTGCGCAGCGTCCACACGCTCAACACCGTGTACGCGAACGCCGCCGGTGAATCCGTCGCCTCGTATGTGACCCACCAGGCCTGGAAGTCCGGCGTCAACCCCAGCACCGGCAAGATGACCTGGGTCGAGGACGGCCACGAGCCCACGACCCTGGACCTGCGCTCCGACGCGTACAAGAACCTGCCCGACGGCGACTACACGCTGACGCTCTCTGCGCACAACGATGGCCCCTCGCAGGCCGAGCAGTCGATCTCGTACAACTTCAGCATCGACACGACCGCCCCCGAGGTCGCCAACCTGGAGTACACGGAGGAGGGCGGCAACGCCCGCCTGCTCGTCACGGTCACCGACAACAAGCCCGTGGCCGGCATCGACCTGCACGACCCGGCCGACGGCCTGTGGTTCTACCGCCACGTCTTCTCTGACACCGACGGTGTCAAGGGCGACGACGGTAGGTACCGCTACGAGTTCGAGATCCCCATGTCCGACATCTCTCAGGCATGGACCGACCAGGGCGGCACCGGCTCCGTCATCGCCCACCCGTATCTGCTGGCGTGGGACTACGGGCTCAATCACTCCGAGGCTCGCGTGGTGGACCTGCCGACCGATAACCCCGGCGTCACGCTGCCCTGCACCAGCCCCGAGGGGGGTCACTGGGCCAAGGATGCTGTGGGCTGGTGGTACGTGTGCGCGAATGGGACTGACTACCTGAAGGCTGGCTGGTTCACGATTAATGGCGTGGACTACCAGTTCGGGCCGTCCGGCTACATGATGACCGGCTTCCTCCAGCGTGCCGATGGAGCGTGGGTGTACGCCGACTCCGAGGGTGCCCTCGTGGGTGGCTGGGTGCGCGACGGTGGCTACTGGTACTACCTCGACCCCGTCACGAAGGTCATGGCTACCGGCTGGCTGGCTGAGGGCGGCTCCTGGTACTACCTGCACGCCAACGGGGTCATGGCGATCGGCTGGGTGGCCGACGGTGGCTCCTGGTACTACCTGAACGCCTCGGGCGCGATGGTGACTGGCTGGGTGAACCTGGGTGGTTCCTGGTACTACCTGGGGCCTGACGGCGCCATGTTCACCGGCACGCACACGATCAATGGTCGCGTCTACACCTTCGATGAGTCGGGAGTCTGGCAGCGTTAACGCTGGCCGGTTGCTTCTGACTCACGAGGCCTGGGCCCGGGAACGCTCACCGCGAGCGTCCCGGGCCCACACGTATGCGCGGGCCTCGGGTGGGTGGGCCGTCGTGCCCCGGCGAGGCAGGCGCTGCGCTATGTTGGAGATGTCAGCAGGCCGCCGCATCCGCGGTGGCCGGGTGAGGAGTGCTCATGTCCTTGAAGAAGCCAGCCGTCCTCCTGGCGGGCGCGTGCGCGCTCGCGGTCGCGGGTTGTTCCTCCGGCGCGTCGACGCCGCCCTCCGCCGGCGAGTCC
>NZ_ALIY01000221.1:0-21112 GCF_000283035.1 Actinomyces sp. ICM58 | reverse complement strand
CGGCCCGCTCCTCCAGCACGGCCCGAACCAGCGCGTCCAGCGCCGAGTGCTCGGCCGCAGCCGCGCCAGAGGCACCCGCGCCGATACCGGCCTGGCCGCGCCACTGCTCAGAAGCAGGATCGAGACCCAGCACGTCCAGCATGGAGCGAACCAGGACCTGCTCACGATACACAGCGGACACGTCCCCGGCGGCCAGCGCGGCATTGCCGGCCTTGAGGTGCTCGTGCAGGACCGCGAGCGCGCCGGCGACGTTGAGATCGTCGTCCATGGCGGCGACGAAGGCCTCGGGCAGGTCGGCGGGCGCCAGGGCGATCTCGGAGGCCGAAGCCTCCCCGGCGGCGTCGATGGAGCGGGCCACGAAGGTGGAGAACTTCTCCCAGGCGGCGTGCGCGGCGGGCAGCGTCTCGGCGCCCCATTCGATGGCGGAACGGTGGTGGACGGTCGACAGGGCCCAGCGCACGGCGACGGCAGGGTACTCCTCGGTGAGCGCGCCGATGGAGAGGACGTTGCCCAGGGACTTGGACATTTTCTCGCCCTTGGTGGTCACCCACGCGTTGTGGACCCACAGGCGCGCGAACGGCCAGCCGGCGCCGTGGGATTGGGCCTGCTCGTTCTCGTGGTGCGGGAAGCGCAGGTCGATGCCGCCGCCGTGGATGTCGAATTCGTCGCCGAGGTAGCGCCGCGACATGGCGGAGCATTCGAGGTGCCAGCCGGGTCGGCCGCGCCCCCAGGGGCTGTCCCACGAGGCCGTGGCCGGCTCGCCGGGCTTGGTGGCCTTCCAGAGGGCGAAGTCGCGGGGGTCGCGCTTGCCGGCTTCGACGGCCTCGTCGATTTGGGCGTCATCTTCGGTGGTGCGCATGTCGACGAGGCGCTGGCGGGTGAGCGACCCGTAGTCGTCCTGGGAGTGGACGTCGAAGTAGACGTTGCCGCGCCCATCGGAATAGGCGTGGCCGGCGTCGATGAGGCGCTGGACGAGGTCGATTTGGTCGGGGATGTGGCCGGTGGCGCGCGGCTCGTAGGTGGGGGCCTCAACGCCGAGGGTCTCGTATGCCTGCGTAAATTCGCGCTCGAAGCGGTAGGCCCATGCCCACCAGTCCCAGCCGGCCTCGGCCGACTTGGTGAGGATCTTGTCGTCGATGTCGGTGACGTTGCGGACGTAGGTGACCTGGTAGCCGCTGCGGCGTAGCCAGCGGATGAGCGTGTCGAAGGACACGGCGGCGCGCAGGTGGCCGACGTGCGGGGAGCCCTGCACGGTGGCGCCACACAGGTAGATGCCGACCTTGCCGGGGGTGACCGGGTTCAGGGGCTGGATGCGGGCGCTCTTGGAGTCGTACAGGTGCAGCATGGCATCAATCCTACCTGGCAGGGAGGGGAGGCGAAGGAAACGGGCGCGTCCCGGGAGTATGTAACGAGGCCCGGACTCCGCCCACGCAACCGCGCGGGTTCGCAGGTGGGGGCTCGGGCCTCGTCGAGTGAAAGAAGACTCAGGCGCCGGGGCGCACGCGCTCGCGGATGAGCGCCTTGAGGTCCTCGGCGGAGTTGGCCAGCGGCGTGACGCGCTCTTCGCGTCCTTCGATGCCGGCGAAGCGCTCGGGCACGGGCGGGAGGTGCCCGGTGGCCTCGAGGATCGTGTCGGCGAACTTGACGGGCAGCGCGGTCTCCATGACGACGAGCGGGCCCTCGATCTGGGGGCGCACCGCGCGGGCAACGTGGACGCCGTCGGCGGTGTGCGGGTCGAGGAGGTAGCCGCTTTCCTTCTCCGTGCGCGCGATCTCGGCGAGGCGGTCGGCGTGCGTGGAGGTGCCGGAGATGAAGCCGTAGGTGTCGCGCAGGGAGGCGAACTCGGGCGTGCCGGACAGGTCGAAGTAGCCGTCGCGGGCCAGGGCCTCGTCAAACAGGGCGCGGGTGGCGTCCCCGTCGCGGCCCAGCAGGTCGAAGATGAAGCGCTCGAAGTTCGAGGCCTTGGAGATGTCCATGGACGGGCTGGAGGTCGCCAGCGTGTCCGCGGAGGAGCGGGGGCGGTAGACGCCGGTGCGGAAGAACTCGTCGAGGACGTCGTTTTCGTTGGTGGCGACGACGAGGGTGCCCAGCGGCACGCCCATCTGACGGGCAATGTGGGCGGCGCACACGTTGCCGAAGTTGCCCGAGGGCACGACGACGCTGACCGTGGACGAGGCGTCGGCCCCTTCCTCGGTGACGCGCAGCCAGGTGGCGACGTAGTAGCAGACCTGGGCGAGCAGGCGCGCCCAGTTGATGGAGTTGACGGCCCCCACGTGCCAGGTGGCTTTGAAGTCGGCGTCCATGTTGATGGCCTTGACCAGGTCCTGGCAGTCGTCGAAGACGCCGTCGACGGCGACGTTGACGATGTTGGAGTCGAGGAGGGAGAACATTTGGGCGCGCTGGAACGCGGTCATGCGCCCGGCGGGGGTGAGCATGACGACGGAGAGGCCGCGCCGGCCGCGCAGTGCGTATTCGGCGGAGGAGCCGGTGTCGCCGGAGGTGGCGCCCACGATGGTGAGCCAGTCGTCGCGGCGGGTGAGCTCGTATTCGAAGAGTTCGCCGAGGAGCTGCATCGCCATGTCTTTGAAGGCGGCGGTGGGGCCGTTCGACAGGTGGGCGATGTGCAGGTCGGTGCCTTCCAGGGCGGTTACGGGCACGATCTGCGGGTCGGAGAAGGCAGGGGTGGAGTAGGCGCGGGCCGTGATCGCGCACAGGTCGCTAGCGTCGATGTCGTCGACGAAGAGGGACAGGATGCCGGCCGCCATCGCCGCGTAGCCCTCTTCGCGCAGGACGATGCGCAGCTCGTCCAGGTCGGAGCGAGACAGCGTCGGGTATTCCTCGGGCAGGTAGAGGCCGCCGTCGGGCGCCAGGCCCTCCAGCAGAATGTCGCTGAAGGAGCGGGTGGGCGTGGTGGGGCCTCGTCTAGTCGAAATGTAACGCACGGGCCGATCCTATCGGAGTGTGCGCGTGTGAAGCGAGGGGGTTCGTCCTTCGTCACGTTTTGACGAGGCCGGGGCGCGCTGGGCGGTGCGGGCGCGGCCAGGTGGTGTGTGATAGAAACGACGGGTGAGTATCGACGACGACAGGTGGGCACCCCCGGCCGAGGGCGAGGAGTCGGCGAGGTCGTGGCCTGGCCGGGATTCGGCCCCGTCAAACGCTGTGCCCACAAAGGCTGACATGTCGGTCAGCTCGGGTGTGCGGGAGGATTTTCCTGTGCGTGAGCGCCCGGCTCCACCGACGCGCAAACGTGCCAGGCTCCGCGCGGGGGCGCGGACACGCGGGCGCAAGAAGGTCTTCATTGCGATCGTGGTGATGCTCGCCCTCGTGTTTGCTGTCGCTGTCGTCACGTCGCGCACGTACTCCCCAAGCGCTCCGGCGTCGCCTCGGGCGCAGGGTTACGTGGGGTCGGCGACGAATACGGGCGTGCTGTCCCCGGCTTGGGCGTCGGGCGTCGAGACGGCGTGGACGCTTCCCGGTTCGTCGGCGGATGGCTCGCGCGCTCAGTCGGTGTTTGTCGAGGGCACGACCATGTACGTGACTGCCTGGGAGTCCGCCGACTCGCTTCAGATCATCGCCTACGATATTGCCTCGGCGCAGCCGCGCGAGACGTGGGCATCACGCGGAAACGTCGCCGCGGCGGTCAGTACGTTTGACGCGCCGAATGTGGTGTCGGCCGGGGAGTGGCTTGCCATTGATTCGGTCCTCGTGTCTAAGGGGACGGGCAGCCAGCAGGAGGCGCCGTGGGGCGAGGACACGCCGATGGCCTCCGTCGACGAGGTCGTGGTGACTTGCTCGTTTCTGGAGACCTGCTCGGGGTGGACAATTCAGTCCGGTTCGTGGACTCGACTGTGGCAGACCATCACATCAAGGCAGTCGCGTGCCAGCGACGCGTGGAAGAGGGGCGGGGGACGGGTCGTCGGCGCCGGTGAGGACGCCTCGGTCCTCGTCCCCGTCGACTTCCACTACAATCTGCAGCTCGTCAACGCTCGCACGGGTGAGCTCGCCACGCTCGGCGATACGGGGCGCTCGACGTCGATATCCGTGTCCGATTTCCAACTCGCGCAAGACGGCGTCATCGTTATGCGTTCCGTTGGGACGATGGAGGCCTACGACGCCACCGGGCGATTCGTCGATACGTTCGAGGAGGGACGCAAGGCACGATCGGTGGTGCCGAGCGAGGACGGACGGGCGCCCACGCTGGCGGAGCTGAAGGCCTTCTACTCGGACGGCAAGGCGTCGTGGACGTCGGGCACGGCGCGGGTCGAAGGGGATGAGTGCACCACCGTCACGTTCACGCCCACCGCCGACTATCCCCCTCGTTCGGTCGAGGGCGTCAAGCAGCTCTCGCTCAACTATTCCGTCCACTGCTTCTTCTCCCCGACTCAGCTGCGCGCCGCCACCGACGGCAGCGCCGTGTTCGTCAGGGCCAAGGGCTGGGAACTCGACCGCATCGTCGTCCTCGACATGGTCAACAACGCCCACCACGCGGTGAGGCTGACGGACGCCGAGGACCTGATATGGGCCTTCGACGACCTGCTCATCGTCACGTCAAAGACCGGTATCACCGCGCTGACGCCCTCCTCGTCAGGTGCATGATTCATGAGCAACAACTATTCCAAGTGGGCTCCGCCGGGCACGAAGAGGCGGAGGAAGGGATGGCGTAAGCGCAGGCGTGAGCGTCGGGCGCGGCTCGCCCAGGAAGCTGCCGAGCGGCTCGCCGCGAGCGCTCCGACGGCCGCCCCCGACAAACGCTCAGCACCCACGCCCGCGCGGGCCGCACGCTCGACACCCGCACCCGGTCACGAAGCAGACGAGGGCGCCACGGCCTCGTCGACGCGCCGCGCTCCCGAGAAGCTGTGGAAGAATCCATCTCTCGTCACCGGGGCGTTGACGCTCCTTGTCATCGTCGCCATCACGGCCCTGTGGGGATTCGCTTACGGGCGTCCCGCTGTGCGCTCTCAGGGCTACACGGGGACGGCGTCCAACACGGGTGTGCTCTCCGAAGCCTGGGCGTCGGGCGTCGACACGGCGTGGGTGATACCCAACGAGAAACGCAAGGACTCGACGGCAGTCACGCAGAACCTGCTCGCTCAGGGCACGACCCTGTACGTCGCCTCCGCCGAGCACACGAACGGCAATCTGACGCTCGCCGCCTACGACATCGCCTCGGACTCGCCGCGCCAACTGTGGGTGTCCAACGGGGGACAGGCGCACACGACGCTCAGATACCGGGCTGGTCAGATCATTCCCTACGGCACCAAGCTACTGGTCGGCAACGCCATCGTGGATGGGCGCACAGGCGAGCAAACGCAGGCGCCGTGGGTGAGCGACATCGCAATGGCAGCCGTGGACGACATTGTCGTCACCTGTGGGAGTGCGGCGACATGCTCCGGCTGGACACAAGACTCGGGGTCCTGGAGGTGCGTGTGGACGACACAGACGGGCTCAACGATAGGCCTGATCAACACGTGGCACCTGCACGGATCGCGCGTCGTGGGCACCGGGGCGCAGGCTTCCTTCATCTCGCTTGGCAGCATCAAGAGCGCCCCGTCGTTGATCAATATTCGCACGGGGAAGTACACCCGTATCGGAGAGGACCCGGGATCGCTCCACTCGCGGCCCGTCTACTATCGTGCGAGTGACGGCATCGCGGTCGTCGACACGAACAGCGAGGTGACGCTGCTTGATCCCAGCGGCGCGGTTATCGAACGCTTCACAGGGCGCGACGCGGACGCCGTCGCGACGGATGACGGCCCGCCCCCGACTCTGGAGGAGCTGCGCGCCTTCTTGCGCGACGGCAAGACGCCATGGACATCGGGCAAGGCTGGGCGCAGCGCACGCAACTGCGAGGACGTGGTCTTCTCCCCTACCGCGGATGTCCCGCCCAGGACGCTGCCTCGCATCAACACGGTGCAGACCAACGCATTCCTGTGTTCCTTCCAGCCGAGCTCGATGCGGGCCAGCGCTAACGGTGCAGCGATGGTGCTCGAGATCAAGGAATGGCGGGAGCACTACGTCTACGTGCTTGACCTGGAGGGCTCCAGGGTCGTGACCCCTCCGGCGTTGAGGGACGCGACCAATCTGACGTGGGCCTTTGATGACCTGCTCATCGTGGTGACCTGGGAGGGAGTCGTGGCCTTCACGCCGCGCTCGTCGTGACGCTACCCTGGTTCCATGACTGATCTGCCTTTCCGCGTCGGCCAAGCGGTCGACGTCCACGCGTTCGCTGCACCCGATTCGCCGCGCCCGCTGATGGTCGCGTGCCTGGAGTGGCCGGGCGAACGCCCCCTCGAGGGTCATTCGGACGCGGACGTGGCCGCGCACGCACTGTGCGACGCGATGCTGCTGGCCACGGGCCTGGGCGAGCTCGGCACGGTCTTCGGCGTGGATCGCCCCGAGTGGGCGGGCGCGTCGGGGCGCGCGCTCCTTGAGGAGGTGCGCCGCATGGCCGCCGAGGCCGGCTGGAGGCTCGGCAACGCGACCGTGCAGGTCGTCGGCAACCGCCCGCGCATGGCGGCTCGCCTGCCCGAGGCTTGCTCCGTCATGAGCGAGATCGCAGGCGGCACAGTCACCGTGTCGGCAACGACCTCGGATCACCTGGGTTTCACGGGACGAGGCGAGGGCGTGGCCGCGCTGGCAAGCGTCCTCATGGTGCGCGCCGAGTAGGTCCCCCATTGTCGAATGCTCGGCACCGTCGAGGCTGCCGAGCGTGAGGCCTGCCCGCATTCCCGTTCACTGCCGCGAGTCCACTCGGGTCCCGGTTGCATGATAGAAACGTCTCATGAGCAACGACGACCCCCACCGCAGTCCCGACGACGAGGCGCAGTCTCGCCCCTCCGATGGACGGGACGGGGAGCCGTTGGCCAATACCCCGGATTTCCCCGAGTTTGGTGACCTTCCGACCTTTACTCCGCTACCCGAGCTCGCCCCTCTGCCGGAGCTAGCGCCTCTGCCGGATTTCGATGATTTCTTCACTCTGACCCCTCCCGCCGACGAGGCGATCACCGAACAGGCACAACCAGAAGGTCCGCAGGAGATGGACCTGCTCGCGGGCGTCGCACCCCTGCCCGAGCTCGCGCCGCAGCCGGCCATCGCGCAGCCCCTCACGGAAGAGCCGACAGCACCTGACGATGAGAAAGAGCCGATGGAGAGCGTCGTCGCCTGGCCCCAGGCCGAGGAAGCCCCGGCGAGGAACGTTCGCGGTGCCGCTGTGCTGGCCAGCACTTCCGTAAGCGCATTCGAGCTGCTGCCAGACGAAGCCACGTCGGAGGAGCCACAACCTGCCTCGCGTGACGTCGCGTCCATAGCAGCCGCCACGGCCTCGTCGCGGAGGACGTCCGAAGGCGACCGGACGCCGACTGCGCTGCGCGCCCCAGACCCCGAGCCCTCGCGGACGTGGGTGGACAAGACAGTCGTGAAGCGGAAGCCGTCTGTCGTCATGATCGTGTTCGGCTGTATCCTCGCGCTCAACGTCGCGGTTTTCCTCTTCTCCCCCAGTCGGAGCGGATCGTCGTCGACGCCTTCGTCCCATCAGACCTCGTCGCATTCCGCCGCACAGGCGAACTCCGAGGTACGCGAACATGCGGCGAACCTGCCGACCCGCGCGCCCGGGTACCGCGGGAGCGCCACGAACACGCATTCCATATCGCCGCAGTGGTCCTCGGGCGTGGCCACCGCGTGGACGCTCGAGCTGCCGCCAGAAATGACTCGATTGACACCGCATCTGTTTGTCGATGGTCAGGTCCTCTACATCGCCACCACAGCAAGGGGTACGGACCAAAGCGGCTCCACCCTCAGAGTCGTGGCCTACGACTTGTCCGGTGAGGAGCCCGCCCTCCTGTGGGACACGGTCGGACCCACGGAAAATTCAGCGGTCGTCACCTACGAGCCCGCGTTCCTGTCGAACGAGACCCAGCTCTTTTTCCACGACGTGGTCATCGACAAGGCCACCGGCGAACACTCGCAAGCCCCGTGGGGCATAGAGAGTCCCCTCGCGCAGGCCGAGGGCATCGTGGTGACCTGCACGCCGCCATCCACCTGCAACGGATGGACGCAGGCATCCGGCGAATGGACGAACCTGTGGACGACGACCACTATTGCCCAGGCGTCCTACGCGTTGCGTGACCATGGTTTGGGCTACGCTCCCACGGGCACTACCCTCTCCGGCAGTGGCGCGCTCACATCCTTCCTGGTCCCCTCCCTCCACCAGGTATCCCCACAGATCATCAACATCCATACCGGCGAAACAACGACGCTGCCCATTCCTGATCAGTCAGGCCTCGGCCAATACGTCGAGGTGGCGACCGACGGCTTCGTCATCGTCGACGTCAGCCAGCAAAATGGGCTCCTTCTCGACAGCTCGGGAGCCCTCCAATCCACGTTCTCCGCAGCCGGGTACCGCTATCTGCCCGCAGTCAGCCGTGACGGCAACAACCCGAGCACCGCGGACATCAAGACCTTCATGACGACGAAGACTGCGAATTGGGCGACGGGCACGGTAGGCCTCGTGGGCGAGAACGACTGTTCCATCCAGGTCACCCTCACCTCCGACGGGTCCACGCACACGACCCCGGTCCCCGGCGCGCTGAGCCAGTACATGACCAGCTCGTGCTACTTCAGCCCGAAGGAGGTCCGCGTGAGCGCGGACGCTTCGGTTCTCTACGCCGATACCTTCACCTACCAGGACGAGAGACGGTACTTCATCGATACCGCCAACGGGCTCGCCTACACATCAAACCTTCTCAACCTGCCGAAACAGACCATGTGGGTCTTCGACGACATGCTGATCGGCATGAGTACAACGGGTATCACGGCCTTCGTGCCCGCCTCCTCCTGAGGCCGACATCGGATTATCACACCGCAATTGCCCTATGGTAGAAACGACATATGAGCAATGACGATCATCTGGGCACGAACACTCCCCCGCAGGCCGAGCAGTGGGTGTCGCCGAGCGGGACGCCCCCAATCCCCCAGCCCGCCAGTGCGCGGCCCCACGCGAGAAGACGCGGGAGGCCAGTCCTCCTCGTGGCTCTGCTGTGCGTCATCGTCGTCATCGTCGCCGTCCTCGGCATCCGTCAGCTCACGCAGACCCTGGGGGGTCAGGACCCTCACCATTCATTCACCTCCGCCTCTACCGTCGGCTACTCGGGGTCCTCCACGAGCACGGGAGCGATCTCCCCCGCCTGGGCCTCGGGCGTCGAGACGGCGTGGAGGATCCCCTTCCCGTCCTCACAGTACGGCCCCCGGGCGCTCACGACCGTTGAGGGCACCACCCTGTACGTGCTCTTCGAAAACCCCGACCATGCCAGCCACCAGGCCACCGCCGCGGCCTTCGACATCTCCTCCGAGCAGCCGCGCGAGCTGTGGCGCACGACGGGCTCTCTTCCCGAGTCCTTCGGGCGCCCCAACTTCGTATCCTTCGCGGATCAGTTCATCGTCGGAAGCATCGTCATCGACAAGGCGACGGGCGCCCAGTCCCTGGCCCCGTGGGAGGGGTCGGAGGCGCTCGCTGTCGTTGACGGCGTCGTCGTGGCGTGCGATGGCAAACAGGCGTGCTCGGGCTGGACGCAGGAGTCCTCCTCGTGGGTGCGCCGGTGGGAGACAACCACGGCCAGCCAAGAGGGCGGCCTGCGCAGGTCGACCATGCTCACCTATCCAGATACTCCCGTGATCGGCACCGGGGAGCATCAGTCACTCGTCCTGCCCGTCGACTCGCCGACTCACCTGGTGCAGCTCCTTGATCCGCGGACCGGGCAGGTCACGGACGCCGCCTCTGCGAGCCCCTTCAGGGATAGGGACAACAACGTGGTGTCTTTCGCCATTGCCAGCGATGGGATCGTGGCGTTCAACGACGACCTTGTCGTCGCCTACGACGCCGACGGCTTCATCACGGGAGTTCACTCCTACGAGAAGTCGCTGAGAAGACCGACGCGCGACGGACGCGTGCCCTCCACATCGGAACTCACCGATTTCCTGGTCGGAGGCCTGCCCGCGTGGTCGAATGCCGTGGTCACTGCCCAGACGGGGGCCGTCGCCCTCACGGTGACGCCGAGCGACGGAAGCCCAGCATTCGATCTTGATCCCGCCCACAACGACCAATACCACTCCAGCCCCTTCTGGCCCTCAGAGGTCCGCGCCAGCGCCGACGTGTCGGTCGTGTACGTCGAGTCCGTCGAAGCCAATACCACGGGTAACCGCTACTTCTTCGACACGGCCAGCGGCCAGGGACATGGGTCGGCGGAGTTCCACGACGCCGAGGACCTCTCGTGGGCCTTCGACGACCTGGCCATCGGCGTGACGATCGACGGCATCGTGGCGTTCACGCCGAAGGCCTCGTGAGGCTCCAACCCCTGAACACCCGCCCAAGAACGCCCACCCGAGCGACGACAGAAATGACACACCCATGAGCACCAACGCCCCCCAGTACGCGGCCTCCGCGAGGACGACGCCCACGCGACCCACGCGCCTCTTCCTGACGACGGGCGTCGCGCTCGTCGCGAGCCTCGGGGCTTTCCTCGCGCCCTCGCTGAGCACGAGCGCTCACCAGCTGCCCGGCCCGGCGGCGACCCCACCTCCGCACATCACCGGCTCGGAGCAGCAGACGAACCCGAATGCGACCGGCTACCGGGGGAGCGCCACCAACACGAACGAGCTCTCCAGCGCGTGGGCCTCGGGCGTCGCAACGGCCTGGACCCTGCCCAGCAGCGATGCTCTCCTGCCCGCGCAGCTGATCGCAGAGGGGTCAACCCTGTACGTGCTCACCTACGGAAGCGGGAGCCAGACCGTCGCCACGGTGTCCGCCTACGACGTGTCGGGCTCCGAGCCGGTTGCCCAGTGGACCACGACCGGGCCCCAACCGTCCCGAATTCGCGCCGAGGCGTTCCCGTCCTCCGTCTCGACCCAGGATGAGATTCTGCTCAGTGACATCATCGTCGACCGCTCGACCGGCGCCCAGACGGAGGCTCCCTGGGGTTCCGACCTGCCGATGGGGGTGGCGGGCGGCGTCCTCGTCACCTGCGACACCTTCAGCTCGTGCTCCGGCTGGTCCCGCGACTCGGGCGCGTGGACGAGGCTGTGGTCCACGACGACCTCGCCCCAGCGCCGCGCGGGCCTGGCCCACTCGGGTCTGACGGCTCCCGCGAGCGCCGTCATCGGCAGCGGCGCGGGCGCTGCCGTGGTCGTCCCCGTCGACGAGGCCCACCAGGCCCCGCAGCTCATCAACCCGGCCACGGGCGCAGTCACGACGCTCGGGGAGGCCCCCTCCGCGGCAGGCCCTTCCGTCTCCCGGGTCACGCTGGCGAGCGACGGAGTCCTGGTCGCCGGCGAGAAGGAGAGTATTGCCTACAACACCGCGGGCGAGGTCGTGGGCACTGTCGGGGCCGGGTGGACGCTCGACCGTTTCCCAGCGTCAGACCGCGCTCTCCCGACTACGGCAGAACTCAGTTCTTTCATGACGCAGGGCAGCGCCCCGTGGACGACGGCCACCGTCGCGCAACCCTATTCGAAGGACGTCAACGGTCAGCTCCTGGCGGTGAGCCCGACTAGCGGGAATTCCAGCCGCACGATCAACCCCGGTGAGTCATACTCCGACCACGCCCTGCCGGCCAACTGGCCTGCCACACAGATGCGCGCCAGCGCAGACGGTAAGGCGCTATTCGTCCAGTGCTTGCCGTCGTCCCCCACCGGTCCCTTCTTCTTCGGCATGGAACGGGAGTTGACCTACGTGTCGCCGGAGCTGGACGAGGCCACGAACCTGGTGTGGGTCTTCGACGACTTGCTCGTCGGGGCGCGTAGCGGTGAGGTGATCGCCGTGACACCGCGGACCGTGTAAGCGGTTCTCTACACGACTCGTCCCCGACGCCCGAGAGCATGCTCGGTCGCGTCGGGGACGTGTCGTCTGGGGCCGTGGCGGCCGATCCGCGTCAGCCGGCACGCGCGTGTGGTACAAACGCCCCATGAGCAATGACGACTTGCGCTGGTCCCCGCCCGAGGATGCGGGCGAGCACGAATCGATCACCCACGGACACGCATCGGAGCCTCACGAGGATTCCGGCGAATCCGTTACCCCCGTGAAAAAGCACCTGCGCCTCATTCTGATCGCCTGTGCCTGCGTCGTCGCGATCGTGATTGGGACGTCCTTTTTCCGCTCGTTCTCGCAGCAGGCGGGCGAGTCGGTCCACGAGCCCGGATACCGCGGAACAGCGCTCAACACTCACTCCCTGTCGCCCGAGTGGGCGTCGGGGATCGCGGTCGCATGGACGATCCCCATCGACCCCACGAGGTTTATCTTCGCCCCGCACGTCCACGCTGAGGGGTCGACTCTCTACCTCGCCTTCTCCGATCGGCCGACGACGTTTCGGAGCCGGAGCGTGACGGTCATGGCCTACGACGTGTCTGGAACCGAGCCGAGGCTCCTGTGGGAAACGAACGCTGAGACGTCGACGCACGCTTACGAAACCTTCACTCCTCAGTTCGTCTGGGATGACGATCTGCTCTTTTTCCGCGACCTCGTTATCGATAAGGCGACGGGGACGATAACCCAGGCCCCCTGGGGCGAAGCATACCCCATGGGCGTCTCCGAGGGCATCGTGGTCACCTGCCTCACCGACGGCCACTGCACGGGCTGGTCGCAGGACTCCGGCGGCTGGACTGAGGTCTGGAAAGCTACGACGGTGAAACAGAGCTTCTTCGGCCTGGGTCACATGGACTACACGGCCCCTGACAGTGCCCTTATCGGCACCAGCAAGACGGGAGTCACGGCCTTCGTTCCGGCTTCCTCCTGATGACGCCGAGGTGACCAACCGGTACTGCCCGGCGCGCGGGTGTGATAGAAACGTTGTATGAGCAACGACGATCATCAGAGCACGGGCAGCCCGATTACCCAGCCACCGGCCCCCCAGCCGACGACCCAGTCCCCGGCGCCCCAGCCGCCTCAGGACGCCCGCACCGCCTCTGCGGTGAACGCTCAGCAGGGCTTTTCCGCGCCGACAGTCGACGCTGCCGCCAGCCCGCGGCGCGCGCGCAAGTCCCTCCAGGTGCTCGGGATCGTCGCCGCTCTGGTCGCCTCGGCCGCCGTCGGTGGCATCAGCGGAGCCCTCGTCGGCTCAGCGACAATGGGACGCCACATCCACCACGATGACCCCGACCCCACACCGTCCCCGACAGCCTCAGAGTCGTCAATGGATCCCACCCCGATCGGCTACCACGGGACGGCGACCAACACGAACGAGCTGTCTCCTCAGTGGGTGTCGGGCCTCGCGACGGCGTGGACGATCCCGCTGGACGACGATTCACCCGCGCCGCTGCTGATCACAGAGGGAACCACCCTGTACGCCGTGCTCGAGGGCGCGCAGGACGACGCCGACACGAGGGTGACCGCCTACGACATCTCCGGGAAGGAGCCCGTCACTGTCTGGACCACAACCGGGCCCCGCTCTCCCAGCGCCGGCGCCGTGAGGGCGCCCGGCCCCATCGCCACCGAGACCCAGCTCCTGATCGGCGGCATCATCGTCGACAAGTCGACCGGCGGCCAAAGCCTGGCCCCCTGGGGAGCCGACCTGCCCATCGGGGTCGTCGACGGCAACCTGGTCACCTGCGACACGGTCGCAACCTGCACCGGATGGGTGCTCGAATCGGGCACGTGGACGCAGCGCTGGAGCGCGGCGACTTCGCCGCAACAAGCCAGCGGCGTGCTGTTCTCGGAGGTATCACACCCATCGAACGGCGTCATTGGCGAGGGTTCGACGGCCGCCGTCATCGTGCCTGTTCGCCTAGCCGCCTTCGCCCCGCAGATCGTGGACCCTCGCACGGGAGCGGTCACGACCCTCGGGAAGGATCCCACGAACGACGTATCACAGCACCCGACGCTCATCCCCGCGAGCGACGGCCTCGTCGTGGCGAGGGAGACGAGCTTCAGCGTCTACGACACCACGGGACGCTTCGTGGAGACCGAGCAGATCATTCGCTACGGCGCACGCCCGACCTACGACGGTCATACCCCGACGCTGGAGGAGCTCACCGATTTTCTGCGGGACACGTCCGTCCAAGCGCCGTGGACCACAGCCTCCGTCTATCTCAAGCACGATGACCTCTACTACGCGGGCCGCGCTCACGACGACACGACACTGCACGTGTACCCCACCGCGTCAGCGAACAAGCGCTCCGTCAATATGCCCGATTACGTCGGATCCAAGTATGGTAAGCACGATTTCAAGGTCTCGGACCTGCGCGCCGACTCCGGCGCTACGGTGGCCTACGTTCGCCTCGATGAGGGCTCCACGATGGCCTCCTACTTCGTCGATCTGGATGGCCTGACCCTCTACGTGGCCAGGGACCTGGATCGCGCGGAGAACCTCGTGTGGGCCTTCGACGACCTGCTCGTCGGCGTCTCGAACGGCCAGATCATCGCTTTCACGCCCGACCGCCAGTAAGCGAATCGAGGACGGAACGTCCCCGACGTCCGAGAGCATGCTCGGTCGCGTCGGGGACGATGTGTGTGCGCAGGACCCTCGGGGACGAGGCCGGGGCGCGCCTGGACGGCCTCGTGCCCCTGGGCGCTCAGCCCTCCATGTGGTGGAGCGTGGCGCGGTCCGCCTTCACGGGGATGGTCAGGCCCAGGCCCACGAGGAGGATCAGCATGATGCCGAGGATGCCCCAGTAGGTGTAGTCCTCGCCGGCGGGGGTCAGGCGCTTGCCGATCAGCAGGAAGAGGCCGTACATGGCGGGGGCCATGAAGGACACGGCGCGGCCGGTCGTCGCGTAGAGGCCGAAGACCTCGCCCTCGCGCCCGGCGGGGATGATGCGCGACAGGAAGGAGCGCGACGCGGACTGAGTGGGGCCCACGAAGACGCACAGGGCCAGGCCCAGGGTCCAGAACACGATGGGGCCGCGGGCGTGGAGGAAGAAGACGCCAAAGCCGGCGACGACCATGGCGGACAGCGACAGGATGATGACTCTCTTCGGGCCGATCTTGTCGTCCACCCAGCCGAAGGCGACGGTCGCCAGGCCGGCGACGATATTGGCGGCGATCGCGAAGATCATGACCTCGCCCGCGCTGAAACCGAAGGCCGTCTTGGCCAGAACCGCTCCGAAGGTGAAGACGCCGGCCAGGCCGTCACGGAAGACGGCGGAGGCGATGAGGAAGAAGAGGGTGTGCGGGGCCTCGAAGCTCAAGGTGCGAACGGTGCGCCACAGCAGGACGTAGGAGTCGAAGATGGACTCGTGGTCGCCGCCGGTGTGCATCTTTTTGGGCAGCGGCGGGTGGAGGATGACGGGGATGGCGAAGCCGCCGAGCCACAGGGCGGCGATCACCATGGAGATGCGGATCGGCAGGTACTCGTCCGTGGGGACGCCGAGCAGGTTGGTGCCGATGAGGCCCACGTAGAGGATGAGCAGCAGGACGATACCGCCGATATAGCCGGACGCCCAGCCGAAGCCCGAAATCTTGCCGCGGTCCTCCTTCTCGCCCAGGTGGTTGAGCATCGCGTTGTAGTTCACGGAGGCGAACTCGAAGAACACGTTGCCCAGGCCCAGCAGGGCGATGCCGAGCATGAGGGCGCCCTTGGGTCCGAGCACCGATTCGGGGTGTACGAAGTACATGGCGAGCATGCAGGCGACGACCGCGCCAGTGAACCATCCGAGCCAGACTCCGCCCCGGCCTCGTCGATCGGCGCGCTGACCCGTGATGGGTGCGAGGAGCGCGATGAACAGGCCCGCGATGGTCATGCCGTTGCTGAGCCAGCTTGAGGCGGTCCCAGCGTCGGTGAAGACGCCGTCGCTCGTCAGGTAGGTCGTGAAGACGAAGGTGGTGGCGACCGCGTTGAAGGCGGCGCTCCCCCAGTCCCAGGCCGCCCATTCGACGACTTGGCGCGTAATGACGCGGTTGCGGGGGGCGGGAGTGGTACTCATGTGATCGGGCTCCTTGGATAGGGAGTGCTCGGCGGCGCGCGTGCGCCCAGGGTGAAACTATCACGTTTCGCTTCCCCCGCTCGTTCGGGGGCGCAGTGGGGACGAGGCCGTGGAGCCGCCAGGGCAACCTGACCGGATGCAATATGCTGGCATGTGAGGGACGACGCAGATGTACGTGGAGGGTGCCGAATGATCGATACGCCCAGCCTCAGCCTTGTTCGCCGTCAACACGTCAGCCTCGGCATCGCCTGCGCTCGACTGGCGTCCCCGGACGGGTCAGGCTCGCGCGCGCTATCCTGACAGCGTCATGACCTGGGCAGGACGCTCGTCTCACTGCACGACCACCGCCACCGATGACTCCAGAGAGTAGGCACTGATGCTGACCAACAAATACGACGGGCCCCTGAATTCAGCGGCGGTGTTTGCCCTGACTGTTCCCGCAGCCCTGTACAGCTTCATTGCACTGCTCAACCTCTTGCTCCTGTGGCTCACCCCGTTGAGCATTATCATCCTCGGGATTTATTTCTTCGCTGGCCACGCATCGACGCGTTTCTACTACGCCGCGGCGCTGTCTCGGAGGCTTCGCCGAGGCCCGGATCTCACGTTCTCCAACGGGGGCGTTGGCCTCACGCCGCTGATCGCACCCATCAAGCTAATGACCGCGGACTTCATCCGGCTGGCAGCGGCGTTCCCCATCTCCCTGATCGCGTGCGCGCTCACGCACAGCCCGGTCCTGTCGTCCGCCTCCACCGCGACCGGCGGCGCTGTCAGCGCGGTGACCATCGGAATGGACATATTCACGGTCGTCTTTGGCCTTGCCGTAACTGGAACCGTCCTGTTCGTTCGGCGCGGCACCGCCTATCGCCTGAACACGATCCACCAGGGCCCGATCCTGACACTCACCCCAACCCACCTGGAGTTCCACCCCCTGCTGGAGGCCGAGCCGGTCACCATCGCCTGGGATCGGATGCCCTACCTCGCGGGCATCGACCTCGTCACCGTGAAGAGGGATTCCACGAAGAAGGCACGCATCACAACCACGGGCAACCCTGTTCCCACGACGATCGACATCACGTGCCTGGACCTCACATACGAACAGCTCCAGCGCCTCATCGGCTGCTTCGCCTGCCGCCCCCAGTATCGCGGAGCCCTCGCCACTGACGGCGGGGTCACTCTCGTTCGGGCACTCATCGACGACAACCCCGCGGGCTGGCCGCGCTGAATCGCGAGCAGCGTACCGCAGGTGCGCACGGCCGGTCGGGGTTAACCTCCGTCGCCCTTGGCGCGCTTCCTGGCGCGCGTGGGGCGCTCTCGGAAGCACCCCGATCGCCTCAGTCCGCCTGCTCCTGGTCGGCGAGCAGCCGCGCGAGCGCCAGGTCAAGGGGGCGTGTGACCTTCAGGGAGCGTTCGTCGCCCGCGACGGTGTGCACGGCTACCCCGATCGCCTCGACGAGGCCAGCGTCGTCCGTGGCGGCCACGGCCTCGTCCGCACCCAGAGAAGCACCCGCCTCGTGCGCGCGCGTGAGCACATCCCAGCGGAAGCCCTGAGGGGTCTGCACGGCCGCCAAGTCGGCGCGCCGCGGCGTACCCGTGACAAGGCCCGAGGCGTCCACGGTCTTGAGCGTGTCGCTGACGGGCAGGACGGGGATGACGGCGCCCGCGCCGGCGCGCACCGCGTCGATGACGCGCGCGGTGACCTGCGGGGGCGTCAGGGGGCGAGCCGCGTCGTGCACGAGGACGACCGTATCCGCGCCTCGTTCCCCGAGGGCGGCCAAGCCCAGTGCGACGGAGGCCTGCCGCGAGCGGTCGGAGCCCGCGACGACGAGCACGTCGCCCAAGCCGTCGATCGCGGCGCGATACTCAGCGATGCACGAGGCCGGGGCGGTGACGACGATCGTGCCCACTCCCCCGGCGCGTAGGCCGCGGGCCGCCCACCACAGCAGGGGGCGACCCGAGAGAGAGACGAGGGCCTTGGGGAGCTCACACCCGAGGCGCGAGCCGGAGCCTGCGGCCGTCAGGACCGCGCATACGTCACTGCTCGGCGGCATCGTCGTCGGCCTCGATACGGCCTTCGGCCAGGACGGCGTCGAGGCGCTCGGCGGCGGCCGCCTTTTCGATGTTGCGCGCCAGGGCCAGCTCCGAGGTGAGGATGGAACGGGCCTTCGTCAGCATGCGCTTCTCGCCCGTGGACAGCTTCTTCAGGTCGTCGCGGCGCGTCAGGTCACGCACGACCTCGGAGACCTTCACGATGTCGCCGGTCGCGATCTTCTCTTGGTTGGCCTTGAAGCGGCGCGACCAGTTGGTGGGCTCCTCGACGTAGGGAGCGCGCAGGACGGCGAGAACTTCCTCCAGGCCGTCTTCGTCAACGATGTCGCGCACGCCGACCAGGTCGACGTTCTCGGCGGGGACCTGAATCTCGAGATCGCCCTGATTCACGCGCAGCTTGAGGTAGGTTCGCTCTTCACCACGAATGGTGCGCGTCATGACCTCTTCGATCGTGGCTGCGCCGTGGTGCGGATAGACGACCGTCTGACCGATTTCGAACGACATGGAATGACTCCTGGGTGCTCGCGTGGATAGCACACCTATTCTACCAGTTGACTGACGAATATCGCCGAGACAGTGTGAAAGCTCAACGTTACACGCATAAGAGGAATGACACAAACCAGCTTCAAGCACGACCACCATGCGACCCTCACTGCGACCCCGGTCACGATCAGGTGGTCAGATTTAGGGAATGCGCCACAGTCCGCGCGCCCCCTTGCACGCGGCCGCACCCGTGGGCATGACGGGGCCCCGGCCTCGTCCACACAGACGAAGCCGGGGCCCCGCGTTGCTCACTTGCCCTGGTTGGCGACCGCGGCGATCTTCGCCTCGGCCTCGGGATCCAGGTAGGTGCCGCCCTTCTTGATGGGCTTGAGGGTCTCCTCGTCGAGCTCGTACACCAGCGGGATGCCGGTGGGGATGTTAACGCCGGCGATATCCTCGTCGGAGATCTCATCCAGGTGCTTGACGATCGCGCGCAGCGAGTTACCGTGCGCGGCGATCATGACGGTCTTGCCGGTCTTGATCGCGGGAACGATGGCCTCGTCCCAGTAGGGCAGCAGACGCGCGATGACGTCCTTGAGGCACTCGCTCATGGGGACAGGCTCGCCAGCGTAGCGGGGATCCTGATCCTGCGAGAACTCCGAGCCGGCCTCGATGGCGGGCGGAGCCACGTCGAAGGAACGGCGCCACAGCATGAACTGCTCCTCGCCGTACTCGTCGCGGATTTCCTTCTTGTTCTTACCCTGGAGCGCACCGTAGTGACGCTCGTTGAGGCGCCAGTTGCGCTCAACGGGGATCCAGTGGCGATCAGCGGCGTCGAGAGCCAGGTTCGCGGTCATGATGGCGCGACGCAGCATCGACGTGAACAGGAGATCCGGGAGAACGCCGGATTCCTTGAGGAGCTCACCACCGTGGGTAGCCTCCGCGCGGCCCTTGTCCGACAGCGGAACATCCACCCAACCGGTGAAGAGGTTCTTTGCATTCCATTCGCTCTCGCCGTGGCGGAGCAGCACCAGTTTGTAGCTCATGTCTCCATTGTTCCACAGTCGAGGCCCCGCTCCTACATCCCGTGTCGTTGATCACGCCACAGCGTGGACACCCGCGCGCGTCGCCGCCCCCTCAAGGACGAGGCCGGGGCCACCTCCCAGGAGCGCCTCCCCCCAGGCTCACCCCGGGGCTCCCCCTGATTGTCCCCTGACTCGCCCTCCCTTTCCCCCTGAGACCCGCAGAAAATCAAGGTTTTACATGATTACTCGAACAGCGTGCGTTCCTCATTTTTTCCCTTACGGTTAAGACATGACCACAACACGACGCACTCTGACAGCGGCCGCCGTTATCACCGCGGCCACCCTCGCCCTGGGCGCCTGCGGTTCTTCCAAGCCCGCCGAGCCCGCCGCTTCGCCGAGCTCCGCGGCCACCACGGCCGAGCCGACCCAGGCTCCCAGCGCCACAGCCTCGTCCGTGCCCACGGTGCCCGGCTACCGTCCCGGCGAAATCCCCCCGGTCCCGGCCTTCGCTGTGCCCCCGATCGACGTCTTCGCCTCGAACGCCGACAAGGCCGTCATCCAGACCGCCTCCACCCTGTCCTCCGTTCCCGGCGTGACCGTCTCGCCCGCCAAGTGCGACGGCAACGCCCTCGTCTCCGGCTCCACGGTCCTGGGAGGCGACGGCTCCGGCGTCACCACGAACAGCTCGGGCACCGTCGTCAACGGCGGCGACGGCTCCGGCGTCATCACGCAGGGCCCGATCTCCATCGTCTACGGCGGCGACGGCACCGGCGTCTACACGAACGCCGACACCGGCCTGTCCATCAACGTCAACGAAGACGGCTCCGGCGTCTACTCAACACCGACGCTGTCCATCAACCTCGACGGCATGGGCGGCGGCAACTACACCGACTCCTTCAAGACCATCTCGATCATCAACAACGGCGACGGGTCCGGCAACTACTCCACGGCCACCGTCTCCATCATCAACAACGGCGACGGGTCGGGCAGCTACTCCGACTCGACGATGACCATCCGCAACAACGGCGACGGCACCGCCGTCGTCAACGGGACCACCGTCACCGACGCCCCCAAGGTCGACAAGGTCAGCAAGCTCGGCAAGTTCCCGCCCATCACCTCCCTCCAGCCCGTCGAATCCTGCGGCACCCTCATCACCCTGGAAGACGGCGTCCTCTTCGACTTCGGCAAGTCCGACATCCGTCCCGACGCGGCCCAGACCCTCAAGAGCCTGGCGGGCGTGCTCAACAACGCCAAGGTGCCCGCCGCCCACATCTACGGCCACACCGACTCCGTCTCCGACGAGGCCTTCAACCAGCAGCTCTCCGAGGCACGCGCCAACGCCGTCAAGAACGACCTGGCCAAGAACGGCGTCACCGCAACCTTGGACGCGACTGGCTACGGCGAGTCCAAGCCCGTCGCCCCCAACGAGAACGCCGACGGATCCGACAACCCGGCCGGTCGCGCCCTGAACCGCCGCGTCGAGATCTTCATCCCCGCTTTCTAGTACCCTGACCACGGTTTCACCACGATTCAACGAAAGGGAGACACCATGTCCATCAAGTCCATCCTCCCCCTCGCCGCCACCGCCGCCGTAGCCACCCTGGCCCTGACCGGCTGCACCCAGAACAACGCCGCCCCGGCCGACTCCTCGG
>NZ_ALIY01000220.1:0-3692 GCF_000283035.1 Actinomyces sp. ICM58 | reverse complement strand
CCGCGCGAGAGCCCCGAGACGCAGTGCGGCGGCGGTGGGTTCCGGCGTAAAAGTACGGGTCGCGAGGGTGACTAGCATGCGGGCGAAGCTCCCCCGCCGATGGTGATGCGCGGGGTGCCAGCCCAAGCCTCGGGGGGCGTGATGGCGCGGCCGTCGACGAGGAGACGCACGCCGGGCAGGTCCGCGGGCGTCAGGTCCCGGTAGGTGGCATGGTCGGCCTGGACGATGGCGACGTCCACAGCCTCGCCGAGGTGGTAGGCGTCCCACCCGAAATCGGCGAGCTCCTCATCGCTGTAGAGGGGGTCGTGGACGCACACCCGCGCCCCGGCCTCGCGTAGCGCGTCGACAACACCGAAGACACCCGAGAACGCCGTTTCCTTAACCCCGCCGCGGTAGGCAGCACCCAGGACGGCCACGCGCAGCCCCGCCAGAGAACCCAGCAGGGACGCTGCGCGCGAGACCGCGTAGGCGGGCATGTCGGCGTTCGCAGCGCGCGCAGCGGCAACGACGCTTGCGTCCGGATCCCCGGCCAGGTACAGGCGCGGGTAGACGGGGATGCAGTGGCCGCCGACCGCAATGCCAGGCCGGTGAATGTGGGAGTAGGGCTGGGAGTTGCAGGCCTCGATGACGCGCGCGACGTCGATGCCGGCCGCGTCCGCGTAGCGCGCGAACTGGTTCGCCAAGCCGATGTTGACGTCCCGGTACGTGGTCTCGGCGAGCTTGGCCATCTCGGCGGCCTCGGCGCTTCCCATCGGCCACACTCCGTTGGGGCGCGGCAGGTCGTCACGCTCGTCGAAGGAGAGGACGGCCTCGTAAAAGCGAACGCCGCGCGCCTCGCCAGCCTCGCTCAGGCCCCCCACGAGCTTCGGATAGCGCGCCAGGTCAGTGAAGACACGGCCCGTGAGGACGCGCTCGGGCGAGAACACGACGTCGAAGTCGCGGCCCTCGACCAGGCCGGAGACCTCCTCGATGAGGGGCTTGTAGCGTCCCCGCGTCGTGCCCACGGGCAGAGTCGTCTCGTAGGAGACCAGGGTACCGGGCGTCAGGTGCGCGGCCATGGACCGGGTGGCGGCGTCCATGACGCGGAAGTCGGGTCGGCTCTGCTCGTCGACAACGAGGGGCACGACCATGACGACCGCGTCGGCGCCGGGGATCACCTCGGCATACTCGGTCGTGGCGCGCAGCGCGCCGGAGGAGGCGAGCGGAGGCAGGTACTCGGCCAGGTGAGCCTCGCCCGGGAAGGGCTCTTCTCCCCCGTTGACCAGGTCGACCACCCGCGGGTTCACGTCCACGCCGACGACGGCGTGCCCGCCGCGCGCGTAGTGCACCGCCAGCGGCAGACCGATCTTACCCATGCCGACGACCGCGATGCGCATGGGGCCCCCTTTCCGTCTCCGGCCTCGCTGTTCTTCTCCAGTGTAGTGCCACGCAGCTCCTACAATGGGGGCGTGGATCGCGCGCTCAACCTCCTGCTCTACCCCTCCAACCTGGCCTCGCCCGGTCGCCTGGTGAAGATCGCGCGCTCACTGTCCCCCCTGTTCTCCCAGACACGCGTCGTCGGCATCGATCAGGGCGGGCTTCCCGCGGACGAGGCCGTGGCCCCCACCGTGCGCCTCACGCGGATCCGGGGCGCGTCCCTGGGTGCGCCCCTGGGAGGGGTGCGGGTCGTCTGCGCGTGGGGGGCTCGCGTGTACCGGCGCTTCGCGAGGCAGCGCGTGGCGGCCATCTCCGCGCAGAACCTGTTCCTCCTGCCCCTCGCGCACGCCCTGGCTCGGCGCACGGGCGCGGTGTTCGCCTACAACGCGCACGAGTTGGAGACGGAGACGGTGGGGTCCGGGGGGCTGCGCCAGCGCCTCCAGCGCGTGATCGAGCGCCGCTACATCCGCCGCGCGGACGTGGTGTCCGTGGTGAATGAGTCGATCGCGCAGTGGTACCGCGAGGCCTACCCGGGCGTCGATCCGGTCGTGGTGACGAACGCGCCGACGGGGACGGACGGGGTTATCGACCTGCGGGCGCGGCTGGGGATCCCGGAGGGCGAGCTCCTGTACCTGCATTCGGGATACCTCGCGCCGGGGCGCAACATTCCCTTGATTCTGCGCACCTTCGCTCAGCTGGGGGCGCACGTCGTCTTCGTCGGGGATGGCGCCCTGCTGGACGAGGTCGAGCGCGCGGCCACCGCACACCCGACCATTCACCGCCTGCCTCCCGTGGAGCCGGACCAGGTGCTCGCCATGACGCGCGGGGCTGACGTGGCGCTGTGCCTCATCGAGTCCGGGTGCCTCTCGCACCGCTTGTCCACGCCCAACAAGATGATGGAGGCCTTCGCCGCCGGCACGCCCGCGCTGTGCTCTGCCCTGCCCGAGGCCCGCCGATACCTGGGCGATCAGGCCGACACGTGGGTGCTGGAGGATCCGGAGCGCGACCTCGTTTCTGCCTTGGAGCGCATCACGCGCGAAGACGTCGAGGCCTTTACGGCCCCGGCGATCCCCACGTGGGAGGAGGGGGCCTCGCGCCTGCGAGAGGCCTACGAACGGGCCCTCGCCGCGCGAGCGACACATCAATAGTTCCCCCAAAATCTCGCACGTAATTTGGGTTCGCTAACTTTTCTTAGCATTCCTAAAAATAGCAGAATATCAGGGTTTTTGACCTTGCATAGAAATGGACCACATGGAAATTACGTGCGACTTTTGGGGGGAGAGGCATGTCAGGAGGCGACGACATCGCCTGTTTCACAAGGGTTTCACGAGGCCGACGGGCATTTCACGAGGCCGACGGGCGTTTCGGTCGCCCACGTCTACGCCGCCTGCAACCGCTCCCCGTCGTAGGCGCGCGCCGTCAGGACAGCCATGACGAGCATCCCCACGAGCAGCACCGTCATGAGGGCGCCGAGGACGGCGACCGTCGTCTCTACGCCGTAGGGGCTGCACGCGAGCCACGCCAGGGGCGCCGCACAGTACACGCACGCGAAGGCCAGCATGCGCCTCTGATGGTAGGTCGCGACGAACACGTTGGACAGCGGCGAGGTCGCCACCGTGAGGGACAGCCACGGAGCCAGGGACCGCGCGAAGTACCCCGCTGCCTCCCAGCGCGCCCCAAACACGAAGGGGAAGAGAGCCGGGCTGATCCACGCGAGCAGGGAAAACACGGGGATCGAGCAGGCCAGGGCGATGCCGCCGACTCGCACGACGACGCGGGTCATCGCTCCGGGCGGGGTGTCCGACAGGCGCGGCAGGTAGACCTGCGACAGCGCCCCCGCGATGAGGGCGACCGGGGCCTGCAAAGCAAGCCACGCCACGTTGAACTGACCAAGCGAGGCCACGGAATACGTGGCGATCAGCACCGGTATCGCGCTCGTGCGCACCGCGTCGACGACGACGTTGGGCACGCCCACGAGGGCCATCTTCCGGTAGCGAGACGCCACCTCGTGCAGGGTCGGGTCCGAGGCCTCGCGCTCGCGGGCGTCGCGGGCGCGCCACGACAGGTAGGCGACGGCGAGCCCCTGGCCCGCGATCGTCGCCCCAATGGCCGCCCCCAACCCACCATTCGCGAGGAAGCCACACACCAGCTGCAGGGCCGCGATACCGAGGGAGCGCACGACCGACGAGCTTGCAATCGCCTGGAATCGCCGGTGGCGGGTCAGCCAGTAGGAACACACCTGCCCTTGGGCCAGGAACAGGACAGAGACGCCGACG
>NZ_ALIY01000219.1:0-10058 GCF_000283035.1 Actinomyces sp. ICM58 | reverse complement strand
GCGCTCGTCACCAGGGCGGCCGCGGTGGCCGTGGCGACAACGGCGGAAATGGTCCGCTTGTTCACGTCTGATGCCTTTCGTCGGGTCGTCGTTCTGCCCATCACGGTACCAGCCGCACACCCGGTCAGGACGGGCGGGGCGGCGCACCTCACCTGATAGCGGCGACGCGGAAGCGGCGCGGGACACCCGCGGTGGGGGCGGGTCCGCGCCGCTGGCGCCGTCGCGTCAGAGCAGGTCGGAGCGTCCGCGCTCAGCCAGCGTATCGACGACGGCCTTCACGGATTGGGCGCGGTCGAGTCGCGTGACGAGGACGGCGTCGGCGGTGAGGGCGACCGCGACGTCGGGCACGCCGACGAGAGCGACGAGGGGGCCGTCTTCGGCGCCGTAGACGGCAGCGCCGTCGGATTCCACGCGGATCGCCTCGCCGAGGCCACCCACTGCCGCCGCAATGCCCGTGAGCGCCTCGAAGTCGCCCAGATCCGTCCACCCGATCTGCGCATCAGCGGGGACGACGGCCACTCCCCCGTCGGCGGCCACGGGCTCAGCGATGGCGTGGTCGATGGCGATCTTGGTCAGGTGCGGCCAGTTCTCCTCGAGGGTTCGCTCGAAGGAATCGGTGCCCCATGCGCGTGCGATCGTCTCCAGGCGGGCGTGCAGGTCGGGCATGAGGCGGGCCAGGTGCGAGGCTAGGACCCCCGCGGACATGATGAACATTCCGGCGTTCCACAGGTAGCCCTGAGACACGTAACGCGCCGCGGTCTGGGCGTCCGGCTTCTCGACGAACTCGGCGACGCGGCGGGCGGCCGAGCCCTCGGCCTGGTCCCCGCCCAGCGCGGGACCGGGCGCGATGTACCCGTAGGCGGTCGAGGCCTCGGTGGGCGTCAGCCCGATCGTGACGACGTAGCCGTCGCGGGCGGCGTCGATCGCGGTGGCAACAGCCTCGCGCAGCAGCTCGGGGCGGGCGATCAGGTGGTCGGCGGCGAAGGAGCCGACGATGGCGTCGTCGCCGAAGCGCTCTCGCACCACGTAGGCCGCCAGGCCGATCGCGGCCATGGAGTCGCGCCCGGAGGGCTCGATGAGGAGCGTGCGCTCGTCGGAGGAGGCGAACTCGGGCAGCTGGTCGAGGACGCCGTCGCGGTGGGCGCGCCCCGTCACGATCGTCACCGACGAGGCAATCTCCTCCAGGCGGTCCACCGTCCCCTGCAGGAGGGTGCGGCCCGTGCCAGCCAGGTCGAGGAGGAACTTGGGACGGTGGCGGCGCGAGAGCGGCCACAGGCGGGTGCCGGCACCGCCGGCGGGGATGATCACGTGGAGGTCACTCATGCCCCCAGTATCTCAGATACGACGAGGGGGCGAGGCATCAGCCTCGCCCCCTCGTGGGAAGCGTATGCTACGCGAGTGTCACTCGGCGTCGGCCTCGGCGGGAGCCTCTTCGGCGGCTTCCTCGGCCTCTTCAGCGGCGGCCTCCTGGACGGAGACGACGACCGTCTCGGGGTCGAGCTCGACCTCAACGCCGGCGGGCAGCGACAGGTCGGAGACGTGCAGGGCGGTACCGGCCTCGACACCCTCGACGGAGACCTCAACGTGCTCGGGGATGGAGGTGGCGGGGGCCTTCACCAGGATGGTGAACTCCTCGACGGAGTGGACGGTGCCGGGCACGGGCTCGCCGACGACGACGACGGGGACCTCAACGTCAACCTTCTCGCCGGCCTTGACGGCCAGGAAGTCGGCGTGCAGGATGTCGCGGCGCACGGGGTGAACCTGAACGTCCTTGACGAGGGCGAGCTGGGTCTTGCCCTCGATCTTCAGCTCAACGAGCGCGTTCTTGTTGCCGCGGACGATGAGGAAGAGGTCGTGGCCGGGAACGTCCAGGTGACGGGGCTCGGCGCCGTGACCGTAGAGGACCGTGGGGACCTTGCCGGCGCGGCGGGCGCGGCGCGCGGAGCCCTTGCCGAACTCGGTGCGCTCTTCAGCAAGCAGGACGGGGTTGTCGCTCATGTGTCTATCCTTCGTTTCTCAGGTCCGGCGTCGGTGTCGGCAGAGTGAAGGAAACGCGAGGCATTTCGATTCAGGCCCTGTCGATAACGGCGGATACGGATCCGCCCTCGCCGGAGCAACCCCAACAGGGTACCTTACGGCGAGGGCGGATGTGAAGCGGGAGAAGGTCAGTTGAACAGGGATGTGACCGAACCGTCTTCGAAGACCTCGTGGATTGCTCGAGCCAGGAGCGGCGCGATGGAGAGGACGGTGAGCTGATCGAAACGCTTCTCAGCGGGAATCGGCAGCGTGTCGGTGACGACAACCTCGGCGGCGCCGGATTCGGAGAGGCGCTTCGCGGCAGGGTCGGAGAGGATGCCGTGCGTGGCGACGACGATGACCTTCTTGGCGCCGGCATTGTTGAGGACGTTGATCGCCTCGGTGATCGTTCCGGCGGTATCGATCATGTCATCCACCAGGACGCATTCCTTACCGGCAACCTCGCCGACGACGCGGTTGGCGACGGCCACGTTCGGGCGGGTCGTGTCGCGGGTCTTGTGGACGAAGGCCAGGGGCGCGCCACCCAGCTTCTTCGACCACTTCTCGGCGACGCGAATACGGCCGGCGTCCGGAGAGACGACCGCCGTGTTGGACAGGTCGACGCGGCCGCGCACATAGTCCACGAGGACCGGCATGGCGAAGAGGTGATCGACGGGGCCGTCGAAGAAGCCCTGCTCCTGCGAGGCGTGCAGGTCCACGCTCATGATGCGGTCGGCGCCGGCGGTGCGGTACAGGTCAGCCACGAGGCGGGCGGAGATGGGCTCGCGGCCCTGGTGCTTCTTATCCTGGCGCGAGTAGGGGTAGAAGGGGGCGACCACGGTGATGCGCTTCGCGGAAGCGCGCTTGGCAGCGTCAATCATGATGAGCTGCTCCATGAGCCACTTGTTGATGTCGCCCGCGATGGACTGCAGGACGAACACGTCGGCGCCGCGAACGGACTCGTTGAAGCGCACGTAAATCTCGCCGGAGGCGAAGTCGTAGGCCGTCACCGGCGAGACCCCACATCCGATTTCCTCGCCCACGGCGTGAGCCAGGTCCATGTGAGCTCGTCCAGAAACGAGGACGAGATTCTTCTCTCCGGTGGTCACCAGTCCGCTCATGCGGTTGTCTCTCCTTGTGTTGGATCAGGCGCGAGGCGCCGCGATCAGTGTGCCGATGGTGGCGTATGGCGTAACCATCGTATCGGCTGCAACGCAGCCCTGACCGACCCACGCGGCGGGGACCACACTGCGGTCCCCGATTTCCGCATCAATCAGCGTGGCGTTAGGACCGATTTCACAGTCGGCCCCAACGGTGGTGGTACCCCGCAGGCAGGTGCCGGGGTAGATGGTGGTGTCCGCGCCGACCGATACGTCGACATCGACCCAGGTGGAGGCCGGATCGACGATGGTCACGCCCGAGCGCATGAGCTCGACGCAGATGCGTCGGTTGAGTTCGGCGCCCAGCTCGGCGAGTTGGACACGGTCGTTCGCACCGGCGCTCTGCCAGTGGTCGGTGAGCTCGAGGGCTCCGGCGGTGCGTCCGGCGGGTGCCGCGGCCGCGAGGACGTCGGTCAGGTAGACCTCGCCCTGATCATTGTCGGTGCCAAGGGAGGCCAGGGAGGCGCGCAGGAAGTCCGCATCGAAGGCGTAGATGCCCGCGTTGATCTCGTTGATGGCCGCCTGCTCGGGGGTCGCGTCGCGCTGCTCGACGATGGCGGTGACCGTGCCGGAGGCGTCGCGGATGATGCGTCCGTAGCCGGTGGGATCTTCGACGCGCGAGGTCAGGACGGTGACGGCGTGGCCCGCACCCTCGTGGGTGGCGACCAGGTCGGCCAGGGTGTCCGTGGAGAGGAGGGGGACGTCGCCGTAGGTGACGACGATGGTGCCGGGAGCGGGGGCGACGGCCTCGTCGAGGGCCGCGAGGCCACACTGGACGGCGCGGCCCGTGCCAGGGATCTCATCCTGGTCGGCGATGATGGCGTTCGGGCTGACGCGCGCGATTTCGGCGGCGACGACCTCGCGCTGGTGACGCACGACGGCGACCAGGTTCTCGGGGTCGAGGCCCTGGGCGGCCCGCAGCGCGTGCCCGATCATGGACAGGCCGGCGAGGGGGTGCACGACTTTCGGGAGGGCTGATTTCATGCGCGTTCCCTGACCGGCGGCCAGGACGATGACGGCGGCGGGGCGAGACATGTTCCTCCTCAGGGGTTAACGGACCCGAGACGGCTCCGATCGCTCCGCCCCTAGGATTCGAACCTAGACTAAAGGCACCAAAAACCTCTGTGCTGCCGTTACACCAAGGCGGAATGCGTCCACAGTGATGATACCCGGACCCCGCGCACGCTTTCAAACGCGCCGCACGCGATCGCGAAGGTGAACGCCCACCCCGCCCGGGCCTCGTCCCGTGTGATACTGGGAGCATGGCTGAGAAGAGGACACGCATGAGCGGCTTCGCGCGCCGCGAGCAGTTGGTGAGTGTGGGGCGTTCCCTGTTCGCCGAGAAGGGTTTCGGGGCGACCAGCGTCGAGGAGATCGCCGCCCGCGCGAAGGTTTCCAAGCCCGTCATCTACGAGCATTTCGGCGGCAAGGAGGGCCTGTACGCGGTGATCGTCGACCGCGAGGTGCAGGCGCTCATCACGTCGCTGCAGTCCTCCCTGGAGTCGTCGGAGCGCCCGCGCCTGATCCTGGAGAATGCGACCCTGGGCCTGCTGGATTACATTGAGCGCAACACGGACGGCTTCCGTGTGCTGGTGCGCGACGCGCCTTCCGACCGCACGGCGGGGTCTTTTTCGTCGATCATGGGCGATGTCGCCACCCGCGTCGAGCACATCATCGCCGAGCAATTCAAGCGCTCCGACTTCGATGCCACCTGGTCTCCCCTGTACGCGCAGATGCTCGTCGGTCTCATCGCTCAGGTCGGGCAGTGGTGGCTGGACGATCGACGCATGAAGAAGGACGAGGTCGCCGCCCATGTCGTCAACCTCATTTGGAATGGCCAGCGCGGCCTGCGCCCCCACCCCACGCTTCGGGTGCGTGCGAGCGACGGGCGCTGAGTTAATCTTTGGCAGATACGACGAGGCCGTGGCGGGTAATCCCAGCCACGGCCTCGCCTCTGAGTCAGACTCAGCGCGCCTCGTAGGAGAGGCAGTCCGCGGTGCCCGCGCCGACCGAGATGGAGGCGGCGGTGCACTCGAGCGCGTTGTTGTGGGCGCAGTCGGCCTTCTGGCAGGCGCCGACGAAGGTCTCGGCCTTGGTGAGGCCGCCCTTGACGGTCAGCGGGATGAAGGTCGTGCAGGAGGTCGAGTAGCCGACGGTGATTGCGGCGGCTCCGCAGTTCTTCTCCTTGTTGTAGGAGCAGTCGGTGACGGAGCAGTCGAGGATGCGGGGCATATCTGCCATTGGAGTGTCCTTTTCAACGTGGCCCCGTGGGGCCTCTTCGTAGCCGGTCGCGGCCGGGTTGGTCGCGCTGTTGACTCCAGTGATACGCCTTTTCGCAACATGCGCAAACGAAGCGTGTTTTCGTTGATATCCCAATGCTTAGCGCGAGACTTCGGGGAGTGATTTTCGCGCTTTTACCATCACTAATTACGTAAATAAATGAGGCGATTATGTTGCGTAATTCGGGTAGGTGAGCCTGCGCTGGGCGGGTGTGGCGCGCCTACCCTGAGGGGCTTCACGACAAGGATTCGCCCGCGCCACCAAGGCGGCGCGGGCGAGGGGCAGTATCGACGATTCGATGCTCAGGAAGCGATCACTTCGCCGACCAGAAACGAATGATGCTCTGCGTGCCATCATCGTTGCGTACCGAGCGCGTCAGCTCACCGACATACTCGTAGGAACCCGCGAAGTCCGTCGAAGAGATGGGAAGATACGAAGGTACATCGCCGGTCGTAAAGTTGTAGACACGCACCGTACCCTCCTGCGAATACTCCATGTCGCCCGTGAGCTCAACGCCGTCAGCCTTAGAGACCCAATAACGGTGAGTAGTCCCGTCGGCGCCGCGCTCATCGCGCTGGAACCAGTACAGGGAGTAGTTATCCGTCTCGGGAACCCCGCGCACGACCTCACCGTTCACCTCGGCGTAGTTCACGACCTGGTTCCTGGGCGTGTACCCGGCCTCGTCGTCGCGCTTGTTGTCGCGCAGCGTGATACCGCGATAGGACAGGGCATCCTTACCGAGACCGAAGTCGGCGCGAATCTCCTCAGCGTAGGGGCGCACGATGACGTTGTCGGTCACCGTGACGTTACGAATCTCGCCCCTCGCCTCCTGGAAGTCGATCGCGCCGCGCGTCTTTCCATAGAAGTCGTTCGTCGTGCCCGAACGCACCAACTTGTTGTGGGCAATCGTAATGCCCTCATCCGTGTTCAGGTCGAAGTTATGCCCCTCGAACACCGTGTTCAGGCGGATGCCTGCTCCGGAGAAGTTGTTGATGAGCAGGTTGTCGCGGATGACATGGGACTTGCCACCAAAGAGGCCGATACCCGAGGCCCGCCACCCCAGCTCCACCGTGTTGCCAATGAAGGAGTTGGCCTCGGCGACGCGCGCCTCACTATGCGAGTACGTGTCGATGCTCGACCAGGAAGCCAAGCCATCGTCACCGTTGCCACGCACCGACGAGTTACGCACCGTCGAATGGGCGGTGCCCTGCGCGAAGTTCACGCCATCGGCCAAGTTGTTACGAATACGGGCATTCTCGATGACCATGCCCTCCGTGTAGCGCATGTTACTGGCGTCCACGTAGTCGCCCATCCAGAAGCCGCACTCGAAGTGTTCCACCCACACGTTCGCCACGCGGGTATTCGACCCCGCCGAGCCGGAAAAGCCCTTGTACTGAGCATTCTGCGAGTAGCGGGACTTCAGGTTGGAGGACATGTAGAAGTCGGTGATCGTCACGCCGCCGACCTCATGGTTGAACGTGAAGCCGCCTCCGGCGATCTGGTCCGACGTGAAACGCAGGTCGGTGTACCACATGCCCGCACCCTGGATCGTCAGATCAGAGTGATTAATGCCGATCTGGCGGCCCAGCTCCCAGGTGCCCGCGGGGATGTAGACCGTCTTGGAGGGGGTATTCGCGGCCTGATCCATCGCCCAGACCAGCGCGTCAGAGTCATCAACACCATCACCGGGCTTGGCACCCTCGTAATCACTGATGCTCACGGCGCCCGCAGGACGCGAAACCTCGGGCAGCGCCTCCTCCAGCTCGACGAAGTCGATGCCATAGGCGTTCTGATCGTCGCCAACCTTAACGATCTGAATGTGATCACCCGCGCGAACCTGGCGATTCAGGAGCGTGTGCGTCTCGTCGAAGCGGAAACGAGCAACGGTAGACGAGGGCGCCTGGCTGGGCTCGTCATACACGAAATCGCCGCCGACATACTGCCAGGCAGCCTCGGAGGAAAGGTCCAGCGTCGCAGCCGTTTCACCGTTCACGCGCACGTCAACGCGGCCGGAGGTGTGATCCGGCAGGGTGAAGCGCAGGTCCAAGGCGTTGCCCGGAACCGTGGCCGTGAAGTCGACGGAGGAGTCCTTGTCATTCAGGGCCACGTAGGACTGGCCCGAGGCCTCAATCGCCGTTGACTCGAGGTCGTCGGAGCGCTCGAGGGTCGTCCCCTCCGAGCGGCTCGCTTCCTCCGCCTCGTAGCGGGTGTAGGGAAGATTCGCACCATAGTGGTCGTCGGCCGCCACCGCGGAGGGAATCAGGGCGGGAACCAGCGCGATGACGCCGAGGGCGCTCACGCCCGCAATGAAAGGTCCACGTTTCATCTGTTGTTTATTCCTCAATCCATGCCCGGAGGCGACGCGCGGGTCGCGCCGCCTCGCTCCTGCACCGTCCCACAAGGGAGGGCGCGGCCCCATGGTAGCGGATTTTGACCACTGTCAAAAAGTTGCTGAGAAATTTTCGCAGTGTCCGTCGGCCCGTTATAAAGCCGACCGAATGGCGACGCTAATTGACTGTCAATATAATTCAGTCGGTTCGTCTCCCAGCGTCGCATCGTTGCCACCAGGCCCGCAATAAAGAGATGACAACACCCCTCCCCCGCTTTACTCGGCAGCCTCGGCCGCCTCCAGCCAGGCCTCCTCCAGCCCTTCAATTTCCCCTAGGATGTCCTGATGCTTCGCGGAGACCGTCGTCAATTCTGAGACGACAGAGGCATCCGTCGCCACCTTGATAGACAACGACTCCAACCGAGACTCCAGGGACGAGGCCTCGGCGCGCAGGCGCTCCAGCTTACGTTCAATGCGGGCCACTTCCTTTTTGGCCGCGCGCCGCGCCGCCGCATCGCTCACGCCGCCGCGAGCGCTCCCCTGCCCCGCGCCTTCCTCACCCGAGGAGGCGTGCGCGGAGGACATGGCAGAGCGGGAGGCTGAGCCGGCCTCGTCGGCGCGAGAGGACGAACCAAACGCCCCGACGTCGCCGGAGGCGCGCATCTGCAGGTACTGCTCGACGCCCCCGGGCAGCGCCCGGACCTGTCCGTCGCCGAGGAGGGCGACCTGGTGGTCGGTGACGCGCTCAAGGAGGTAGCGGTCGTGGGAGACGACGACGAGGGTGCCCGGGAACGTGTCGAGCAGATCCTCCATGGACGCCAGCGTGTCGGTGTCCAGGTCGTTCGTGGGCTCGTCGAGGAGCAGCACGTTCGGCTGGCTCATGAGCAGGCGCATGAGTTGGAGGCGTCGGCGCTCGCCACCCGAGATCTCGCCGATGCGCGTGTAGGCTCGGGCGCGCGTGAACCCCATGCGCTCCGTCATCTGCGAGGCGCTCACCTCCTTGCCGTCCACGACGACACTCTGGGCGACGTCGGCGACGGCCTCGACGACGCGCATGTCGGCCAGGGCATCGAGCTCGTGCGTGTCCTGCGAGAGGGTGGCGACCTGGACGGTCTTGCCGCGCTTGACGCGCCCCGACGTAGGCATCAGGTCGCCGCGCAGCAGGTTCAGGATCGTCGTCTTGCCAGCGCCGTTGACGCCCACGATGCCGACGCGCTCGGCTGGGGCCAGGCGCCAGGTGACGCCCTGCAGGATATCCAGGCGCGAGCCGTCGGGGCGCGTGAAGGACACGGACACGTCCTCGAGGTCGATGACGTCCTTGCCCAGGCGCGCGGTCGCCATCTTGACCAGCTCGACGGTGTCGCGCGGGGGCGGCACGTCGGCGATGAGGGCCTCGGCGGCGGCGATGTGGAACTTCGGCTTCGAGGTGCGGGCGGGTGCCCCGCGGCGCAGCCACGCGAGCTCCTTGGTCAGCAGGTTCGCGCGCTTGGCGGCAGCCACGTCCGCCTGGCGCACGCGCTCGGCGCGCGCCAGCGTGTAGGCGGCGTAAGAGCCGTCGTAGATTTCGACGTGCCCGGCGATCTGCGGCCGGTCGCCGCCCGGGTCGACGCCGGGGACAACCTCCCAGATGTGCTCGCACACGGCGTCGAGGAACCAGCGGTCGTGGGTGACCGCCAGGAGCGCGCCGGACGCCCCGGGGCGGGCGAAGCGGGCATTCAGGTGCGCAGCCAGCCAGGCCACGCCCTCGACGTCGAGATGGTTGGTGGGCTCGTCCAGGCACACGATGTCGGCAGCGGCCGCGAGCACGCGGGCGAGCGCAACGCGGCGGCGCTGTCCGCCCGACAGGGTGCCGACGAGGGCCGCGGGGTCGATGTCGGCGAGGAGGCCGGCGTGGATATCGCGCACGGCCGGGTCGGAGGCCCACTCGTACTCCTCCAAGCCGGGGTGCACGGCCTCGACGACCGTGTCCTCGGGGTTGAGAGTGTCCGCCTGGGTCAGGACAGCGACGCGCACGCCGTCGCGGCGAGTCACCACTCCCCCGTCGGGCTCCTGGGTTCCGGCGACGATGCGCAGGAGCGTTGACTTTCCCGCGCCGTTGGGGCCGAGGATGCCGACGCGGCTGCCGTCGTCGAGGCCGACCGTGACCCCTTCGAGGAGCTTACGCGACCCGGCGAGGGCACCGACGGTCTGGGTTCCGAGCAGGTGCGCCATCAGATGGCCTCCGTCGATTCGATGCGGGCGCCGCGCGCGGGCCCGTGGGTGGGGATCGCGCG